>NZ_JBHSOA010000036.1:0-13469 GCF_042655885.1 Streptomyces chlorus | reverse complement strand
CACCACCGACCCGCACACTACGCCGCCGTTTTATTTACTGCCTTTGAGGAACCTTGCACTAGTGCCGCAACAGGCAACGTTTGCCCGTCAAGGAGCGGCGTCATGGGGGTGCCCCCTGCTCATGGGGGTCCCCCCGCTCGAGCGAAGCCGAGAGCTTGGGGGAGAAGCCGAGAGCTTGGGGGAGCGTGCCAGGCGTCGCGACGGGGCGAACGTTGCCTGTTGCGGCACTGGCCAGGTCGTGGTCGCTGTAGGCGGTGTCGAGGATCTCGTCCCGGCTGTGACGGCGCACGGTGACTGTCCGGTCGCGGGTGCGGAAGGGCCGGTGGACGACGATCGGCGCGCTGCTCACGTCTCCCGCGGGATCGGGCGGCGAATCGGCTGCCCGGGCACGGGCTTCGGGCCGGGGGCTCACGGGTTGACAGGAGCGGTTGGCCGTGGCGTGCCGGCCACGTCGGCGGTGGTCGCCGGTGAAGCGTGGTGCCCGGCGCCGGGCCGCTGGTGGCGCAGGTCGGGATGCTCGAGGCTCTTGGTGGAGCGCCGGGCGGCGCGGGTGCTGAGTCCGAACAGGTCGCCCAGTCGTTTGGCGTCGCCGTCGGTGGCGAGTGCTTCGTGCAGGAGACGGTCGTTGCGCAGCGCGTGGGTGGTGAGGTGGGGTCCGAGCTGCAGGTTGATCCAGCGGTGGCCGACGTGTGCTGTTGTCGTAGCGGTGCGGAAGTGGACGAACAGGTGCGGGTTGGCTGTGGCGAGCCACTGGCGGTGGCGGTGGTCGAGGTAGGCGGCTGGTGTCCTGCCGCACCCAAGGCAGCGCCTCAACCCCCCGCTACCCGCTGACGCGATTTGAAACGGCAACAGTTGGGCGCCGGCGCCGTTGGCAGGTTCTTCCCCGAGTGACGACGCCGGCAGCACACCCCTGGGCAAGCCCGCCCCGCGTCCGAGAGGCCGAAGCCGATGCACGGGGCGGAAGCAGTGCCCGTCCAGCCTCCGCAGCCGAGGGGAGGTGTCAGGGGACTGGCACCCACCTCGCCCGGTGACGAGGCTTCCCCTCACGGGGCAGCCTCGTGGCTATCGGTAGCCGAGTGTCGTCATCATTCCGGACTCCGAGTGGTAGATGTTGTGACAGTGCAGCATCCACAGTCCTGGGTTGTCCGCGTCGAAATCGGCTACCAGCTTGCGGTGCGGCAGCACCACGGTCGTGTCCTTACGGGCGCCGGGAGAGCCGATGCCGGCCAGGCCGTAGGTGTGGCCGTGCAGATGGACGGGATGCCACATGTCCGTGGCATTGATGACGACCAACCGCACCCGCTCACCACGTTCGACCTCGTGAATCCGGTCCGGCGAATAGGGCCTGTGGTCGATGCCCCAGTCGAATTCCCTCATACTGCCGGTCAGGAAGAGTTTGATTTGACGGTCGGGTCTGCGCCGGTCCAGGGCAACGGATTCGTGCGGCTGTAGCCGCCGGGAGGAAACCAGCACGTTCCGGTTCAGCTCCGCCGGACGCGCAGAGGGCTCCGGCGTAGCGCCGCTGCCCGCGCGCAGGACGGCCATCGCCGCCCCGCCTTTGCCCTCGGCAAGCGCAGTGAACGGGAAGACCCCGCTCTTCACGGTGATGAGCGCGTCGTACCGCTCGGCCATGCCCAGGAGCAGCGAGTCGACCTTGTGAGGCTGTACGGGGAAGCCGTCGCTGTGGGTGATGGTGAGCTGGTGGCCCCCGAGCGCCACCCGGAACGCCGTCTCAGCGCCCGCGTTGATGATGCGGAGCCGGATGCGTTCGCCGGGCTTGGCCTTGAACTGCGTGGGGTCGGCCGAGGTCCGCCCGTTGACCAGGTAGTGCGGGTAGTCGACATTGCCCGCGTGACCGCCAAGCAGTTTGCTGAAGGCACCCTTCATCAGCCGGTAGGTGCCCTTACCGCCGTACGGCGGCGCCGAAGGGTCGTCGTCCCGGCGACCTGGCACATGGGCCCAGGGCGGCCCGTACCCGGCGTCGATGCCTCCGCGGGGGCGGGAAGGTGGGTCATCACGCTCTCGCTCGCCGCGGGCGTCATGGTCGTTGTCGTGACCCGAGCCGTGCCCCATTGCGGGTTTGCCCTTGCGGAGCTGCGCGAACACGTCCTGTGGAGTCGAGCCGTTCACCCCGTCGATCCAGTCGTCGAGGACGATGACCCACTCCCGGTCGTAGGAGAGGGGCTCGTTGGGGTCGTCCACGATCAGTGGTGCATAGAGACCGCTGTCGAGTTGCAGGCCCAGGTGCGGGTGGAACCAGTATGTGCCGGGGTGCGGGACGTGGAAGCGGTACGTGAACGATGTGCCCGCTGCGATCGGCCGCTGCGTCACGTTCGGCACGCCGTCCATGTCGTTGCGCACGGCGATGCCGTGCCAGTGAACCGTGGTGGCTTCCGGCAGATGGTTGTTCACGGTCAGTTTGAGTGTTTCCCCTGCGGTGACACGGACCTCGCGGCCTGGCAGCTCGTCGTTGTACGTCCACGTCCTGACGGTGTGCCCGCCCCCCAGGTCGACCGTGCTGGGAGTAGCCGTGAGGGTCAGCCCTTGTGTCGGCCTTTCGGGGCTCGGAGTCCCTGCGGGCGGTGCCTGTGTGCCGTCCTGCGGAGGGGCAGACCGCGCGGGCGCGGGGCCCGGGGCACCCTCGCGGCGGTTCCGGTCCGGTGCGCCGTCCGAGCAGGCGGCGAGCAGGCCGGATCCCGCGGCGGCGATCCCGGCAGCGAGTACGGCGCGGCGGGGTTGAGAGGTCTGACGATTGCGTTCCTGACTGAACATGGCTCTCCGGTCGGTCGCACACTCACCCACCCCTGACCGGGGCGGCCTCGGGTGGGGCTGGACGCAGCACGACCCAGCATGGAACACCACACCCGAAATATACGGAATATCAGAATTATCGTCGCTGTTGATTTGAAGTTCCCCCGCTGCGCGGGTGTGGCCGACTAGCTGGTCAGGGCGGGTTGACGTGGTTTCAGATTCACTCGTTCGGCCGCGGCCTGGTCGGCGTAGTGCTTCTCCTCGAACTCGATCGGGCTGGGGTAGCCGAGCCGTTTCTGGATGCGGCGAGGGTTGGAGAAGCCGTCGATGTACTCGAATCAGCATCCACAGGTTCTTCGCCGCTCGAGGTCTCCCGTACGACCCTCTACAAGTACGTGCCGGAGCCGGCGGCTTAGCCGAGGGCAGTCGGGACGGGCTGGTCAGCGAGGCATTGGACTGCTTCGCTCGCACGGGTACGTGCCGTGCTACCCGCACGGCGACACCGGCCGGGCCCCAGCCCGCTGCGGACTCCGGTGACCGGCACCATAAGGTCCGGGCCCGGGGGCAGGTGCCGGACAGCGAGAGACGGCTGCGGCAGCAGATCGTCAAGTTCAAAGAGCTCCGGGGGAGCGACGAAGCTGAGATCGCCCTGCTCCAGACCGACCGTGGGACGCTCGTCAGAGCCGTGCACCAACTGACAGGGGAGAACCGGCAACTGCGGGCCGAACTGACCGCTCCCGATGCCCGGGTGCTGCCGACCCAGCCTCGCGGCTGAGCGGGCCGAGTTGAGACTGGGCGCCACGGACGTGATTCACGCGGCGCCACCGAGTTCGGTGCGGTTGCGATGAATGAACTCGCGGACGACCGGCTCACGACGCCAGGGGCCAGGGCCGTATTGAACTCGCGGACGTAGTCCTTGGCCCGGCTGGACTGGACGCGGGCGAGGATGCCGACGGACCGGTTGCCGAGATCGAGGCCGTGGCCGAGGTCGCGGGCCGGAACAGCTCGGCCTTGTGTGCAGACCGGCCGTGGTCTGCACACAAGGCCTGTGGCCCCTGAGGTGATGCGCTCAGTCGGTGCCGAATTCCATCGCGGCGCGGTCGAGCATCTCCTCGTCGCCGGAGACCTCGCCACGCGAGGCAATGGCCTCGGCACCGCCCTGCGGCATCGCGCCGATCAGCCCGGTCGAGGCCGCCTGGGCGGCACCGACGAGCGCGGCCTGGCCGGTGCCGACCATGCCGAGGCCCGCGTACTGCTCGAGCCTGGCGCGCGAGTCGGCGATGTCGAGGTTGCGCATGGTGAGCTGGCCGATCCGGTCCACCGGGCCGAACGCCGAGTCCTCGGTGCGCTCCATCGACAGCTTGTCCGGGTGGTAGCTGAAGGCCGGGCCGGTGGTGTCGAGGATCGAGTAGTCCTCGCCGCGCCGCAGCCGCAGCGTCACCTCGCCAGTGACCGCCGAGCCGACCCAGCGCTGCAGCGACTCGCGCACCATCAGCGCCTGCGGGTCCAGCCATCGGCCCTCGTACATCAGCCGGCCGAGGCGCCGTCCCTCGTTGTGGTACTGGGCGAGGGTGTCCTCGTTGTGGATCGCGTTGACGAGGCGTTCGTACGCCGTGTGCAACAGTGCCATGCCGGGTGCCTCGTAGATGCCGCGGCTCTTGGCCTCGATGATCCGGTTCTCGATCTGGTCCGACATGCCCATGCCGTGGCGGCCGCCGATCGCGTTCGCCTCCATCACCAGGTCGACCGGGGAGGCGAACTCCTTGCCGTCGATCGTCACCGGGCGGCCCTGGTCGAAGCCGATCGTCACATCCTCGGTGGGGATTTCCACCTCGGGGTCCCAGAACCGCACACCCATGATCGGGTTCACGGTCTCGACACCCGTGTCCAGGTGCTCCAGGGTCTTGGCCTCGTGGGTGGCGCCCCAGATGTTGGCGTCGGTCGAGTACGCCTTCTCGGTGCTGTCGCGGTAGGGCAGCCCGTGGGCGAGCAGCCACTCCGACATCTCCTTGCGGCCGCCGAGCTCGGAGACGAAGTCCGCGTCCAGCCAGGGCTTGTAGATGCGCAGGTGGGGGTTGGCGAGCAGGCCGTAGCGGTAGAACCGCTCGATGTCGTTGCCCTTGAACGTCGAACCGTCGCCCCAGATCTGTACGTCGTCCTCGAGCATCGCCCGAACCAGCAGGGTGCCGGTGACGGCGCGGCCGAGCGGAGTGGTGTTGAAGTAGGCGCGCCCGCCCGAGCGGATGTGGAAGGCGCCGCAGGCGAGCGCGGCCAGGCCCTCCTCGACCAGGGCCGCACGGCAGTCGACCAGGCGCGCGATCTCGGCGCCGTACGTCTTTGCGCGGCCGGGCACCGAAGCGATGTCGGGCTCGTCGTACTGGCCGATGTCGGCGGTGTAGGTGCACGGGACGGCACCCTTGTCGCGCATCCATGCGACGGCGACCGAGGTGTCGAGGCCGCCGGAGAAGGCGATGCCGACACGCTCGCCAGTGGGCAGTGAGGTGAGAACCTTGGACATGGGAAGAGTATGCATCACTATGCATGATCATGCAAAATCTCGGTCGGCTCCTTCGATCACCGGCCCGCGCGGGAGCCGGTGCGTGCGCCTCGCACCTCAGCCGGTCGGGGGGCTGGCTGCGGCACATCACCTACGACCTCCAGGTGGACCTCCGCCCGCTGCTTCCCCGCATCCAGGCCCCCACCCTCGTCATCGGCTGCACCCAGGACCTCGCGGTCCCGGTGGAGCACGGCCGCGCCCTGCACACCGCGCTCTCCGACAGCGCCTACGCCGGGATCGGCTCGGGCCATGCGGCGTTCTTCGCGCAGGAGGACATCTTCGTCAGGCTCATGACCGACTTCGCCGAAGGCCTCATCCGCCAGCCAGGAGGACGTCCCCGTCCCAGACCAGATCCATCGCCCGCTCGACCTCGACGAACACCCGGCGAGACAGTACTTGGAGGAGTCAGAACCTCAACACGCAGTACTTGACAGGGAACCGCCGTGCCAGGCGTGGTCGATGGCCGGCAAGCGCCTGGGCCTGATCGACCAGCCGCTGGTGCACCAGGCGGTCGCGGACCTCGCCGCCGGACGGGACACCCGCGAGGAGCTGCTGGCCGCCTGCCGGGACGAGCGCAGCCTGCCGCCGGACCGATGCGCTACCTCCACGCCCTGAACGCGGCCGGTGGGCCCGAGTGGGTCGCCATGGAGGAGGTCCCCGACGTCCTGCCCCTGTGGCGGCAGTACGCGGCCGTCCTGGGCGAGAATCACCTGCGCACAATCACGGAGACCTTCGACTCGCCTGCCGAGGCTCTCGCCGCCTTCGAACACCTCCACGGTGACACGGCCGGGTCCGATGCCGGACCGGCCCCCACGGCCCGCCCGCTACCGCACGCCCAGCTTCCGGAAGTCCCAGGAGACGACCTTCTCCGGGGTGAGCCGCATCCAGGCATGCCGGCCGTCGTGCGGCATTTCGTCCAGGTTGAAGTTCTTGCGCGCGAACAGCGTCTCAGGGACGTCGAGTTCGGCGCAGAGTTCGCCGGTGCGCGGTATCTCGCCCACGAACTCCACCCGTCCGGACAGTTCCGCACCGCGCAACTCGTCGTACTCCTCGCCGGTGTCCACCACGATCGCAACCCGCTGGTCTCGGCGCAGGTCCACCCAGCGCTTGGAACGCACCACGGAGTACAGCCACAGCGAGGTGCCGTCCCAGGCGAACCAGAGCGTGCTCACATGCGGCGCGCCGTCGGCCGACACCGTGGCGACCCGGCAGGTGCGCTGGGCGGTGAGGAAGCCGTCCAGTTCGCCCGGCGTCATCATGATCTTCCGGCCCCTGCGCTGTGTGACAGTCATACGGCCCTCTCTTCTCTCACGTCGTGCCAGAGAGAGCCTCTGACATCACGTCAGAAAAGGATGAGTCGTCTTCCTTCTCCGTGCAAGGGTGATCAACCTCACCCGCCCAGCCATCGACGACCAGGGGGAACCGTGCCGCCGTACAAGGGACTTGGCGATCCGCTCGACCCGTCGACCACCGTGCTCCTCGCCGTCGAGTGCCAGGAGGGCGTCGTCGGAACTGTCGGAGCAATGCCCCGAATCGCCGAGGCGGCCCGCACCTCCGGTGCCCTCGACGACATCGCCCTGCTGGTCGACGCCGCCTATCGAGGCGGCGTCCAGGTGATCCACGCCCTCGCCGACGGACGCCATCGCGGGGGTGCCCGTCGACTGCCCCCTCGCGATGGTCGCCACCCTCGCGACCACCGGAGATGTGCCGGCCCGTAGGGGCCGTCAGCGCTGTACGGTCCGGCGCCGACGGCTCACGCGAGCGTGATCGAGTCCCCGCTGACGGTGATCTCCATGGCAGGCAGCGGCTTGGTCGCCGGACCGCTCTGCACACTGCCGTCGGCGATCGAGAAGTTGCTGTTGTGACAGGGGCAGTTGATGACCCCGTCGGCGACGCTCTTCACCGCGCACCCCTGGTGGGTGCAGGTCGCCGAGAACGCCTTGAACTCGCCCGCCGTCGGCTGGGTGACCACCACCTTGCTGTCGGCGAAGACCTTCCCCCCGCCCTCGGGGATGTCGGCGATCGACGCGAGCGCGGCACCGGCTGCCGCGTTGTCGTCCGTGCTCGTTTCGTTGTTGCTGTCCGGGGAGCCGCCGGGGGCGGCGGATTCCGCGGACGAGCCGGAGGACTCGTCGGAGCCTCCGCAGGCGGTCAGCGCGACGGCGAGGCCCGCCGCTCCGGCCGCCGCCACGACGGTTCGACGGGCCGGTCCCGATGCGAGCTGATGCGATGCGTTGGTCATACGCGTGTTTCCCTTCCGGGGGTTGCGTGATCTGGGGAGAGGTACGGTCAGCGGGGCCGAGCCGTTCAGGTACTGCCAAGCTTGACCCACGCACGGTCGAACGGGCGGAAGCCACGGCTGTCGTTTTCCTGTCGGGGTGCCGGCCCCTCTGCCGGGCCGCCTGTGACATGCGGTGATGCGCCGCCAGTAGCCTGGGGCGATGCTCAAGGAAGTGATCGCGACCCGCTACATCACGCCCCTGCGCGAGGGTGGCTCGCTGCCGGGGCGATTCATCCCCACCTGCCGCCGGTGCGGCTGCCCACGTAGGGGCGTCCGCGGCCGCACTCACCGCAGCGGGGAAGCGCGATGTCCTGGGCGCCGGCTTCGCGAAGAGCCATCAGCAACCGCGCGACGCGGAACGGTGCCGGAGGCCGTCCGGTCCGCAGCAGCGACGGATCGTCATGCAGGGCCTGGGCCAGGCGCCGACGACCGGCTCGTTCACGCATCACCGTGCAGACGATCTCGCGAACGCGGTCGGCGTCCAGGTGCCGCTCGACGTTCCCGACCAGCCGCACGACCATGCCGACCGGATCGGCCAGAACCTCCTCCGCGTACCCGTTCAACGGTCCACCGGTGCGATCCGGGCCCGCTTGGGCCGCAGGTCACCGACTCCCTCGGCGGCGGATGCCCCGCCTGCCGCCACCTTCTTCGGCTTCTTCACGGCGCCGGCCGCCGTGATCGGCTCGATGAGGTCGTCCATCGTGCAGTCCAGGATGTCCAGCAAGGACATGAGGATCTTCAAGCTGAGCCGCTCGGGCCGATCCACGACGAGCCGGTAGACCTGGCTGGAGGACAGTGTGATGCCGTGTTCCTCCAGCGGAGCGATCAGGTCGGTCGTGGAGAACATCCCGCGGTCTGCCATGATCTTGCGCAGGTGCCACTGGTAGTCGAGCTTGGCGGCCATCGTCGGGTCCTTCCTCGTCACGTCCCGGCGAACGCCGGGGCAAGTGCCTTGCTCAGGGCAGTGTTCATGAAGTCGTCGCTGACGTGGGTGTAGATGGCAGTGGAGCTGTCGCACTCGTGGCCGACCTGCTGCTGGATGAACCGACGGTCAACCCCGTCCTCGGTCAGATGCGTGACGTACGAGTGGCGAATTGAGTGGGGGACGAGCTCCTTCGGGAGCTTCAACGCGTCCCGGTAGGCCACAAACCGGGCGTTGATCTCGGAGGGCTTGACCCGCCCTCTCCGCTCAGTGACCCACAACGCCGGGTGGTCCTCGCAGCCGAACCGCGGCCGGACGTTCTCCACATAGTCCTGGACCGCGTCCACCGCCCAGTCCATCACCGACAGCACGTTCCGGCGCCGTGGCGGCTGGCCCTTCTTCGCCTTGCCGTAGCGGACGTTGAGCGTGCCGTACCGGCCGAACTGTCGCGCCTTCGCGTTGCGGCCGAAGTCGACGACATCCAGCTTCGAGGTCTCCGTCCGACGCAGGCCCCACCCGTAGATGACCTTGAACAGTGTGGCGTCGCGGTAGGCGGCAAGGGCGCCCTTGCGCTTGGACTTCACGGCGCGTTCGACCTGATCGTCGGCGTAGTCGAGGAACCGCTGTAGTTCTTCCCTGGTGAACGGCCTTGCCTCCGGGTCGCCCTCGTAGTCGTTGAGGTGGGCGATGGTGTTCCACTCGTGGCAGATCGCCACGGGGTGGGTGCCGAAGGCGTCCTCGCAGGTCGGCCCCCAGCCGTAGCGGCCGTCGATGAGGAACTTGGTGAACTGCTGCACGTCGCCTTGGTAGCTGCGGATCGTGGACGGTGCCAGGTGCTTCTCGCCTGTCAGCGAGGCTGACCACTCGTCCATGTGGCCCGGCAGCCACGACTACGGGTACTCGTTGGTGAACTCGTGGAAGCGGCGGATCAGCCGTTCCCGTCCGGCGATCGTGCCTTCCTTCAAACCCCGGGACATCTGTTGGGCCCGCCAGCCCCGCAGCATCGCATCGACCATCGCGTCCTCCGGATGCAGCTGGATCACCCCGGAGACAAGCTCCAGATGAGCCGCCCCGGCCAGGGCCACCTTTCGCTCTTGCGCCCCTCCAGACCCTCCCTTCTGGAGGGCAAATCCTGCATCAGGTGGGTTCTGTCTGGCAAACTTCCTGATCAGGAGGCCGCTTCGTAGTAGCGTTGGAGTCCATCGGGCCCTCGCCGGGAGCTGGCGGCCTGCGCCTTCTCGCCCGTCTGATGCAATTCCCGAGCCTTGGCGTAGCCGGCGCTGACGGCTGTTCGCATATGGCCGTACTGAATCGCCAGGGCGATCAGACCGCCCGGACGGCGGGCGATGTGCCAGGCCAGGGTGCGGCGGGAGCGTCCCGTGCCGATCGCGCCGTGGGGGTCCGGCGGAATCATCTCGTGCGGCCGGTCCAGGCGGAGGGCCAACTCGGAGGCCCAGTCCACGAAGTGCTCCACCCGCTCGCGCAGTGTCTCGGCTCGAAGGGCGACCTTGGTCGGGTGGCTGAAGAAGCCGAACTGGTGGAACTGGCTGCCGAAGAGGAGTTCGCCGACGGGGACGATCCGCTCCAGGACGCGGATGGCGGAGACGACCGGGGCGATCGCGACCCAGGGGACGTCTCGCAGTTCGCCGGTGGAGAGGGGGTTGCCGGCCTCGTCGACGGCCGTCTTGTAGACGTATCCGTGGATCACGTGCCGCCGGCCGGGCTCGTCCGGGTCGGGGCAGCAGCCCGGCCGAAGGCCGAGAACTGCTGGCGGAGGGGGCATATTCCGACCGTGCACTATTTCCCCTCTTTCCGGCTCTCAGAAGCAAACCATTGGGCATCGCCTCACCGCTTCACTGCGGTGTCCCCGGTGGTGGCAAGGAGAGCTTGCGCCTGTTCGCGGGCATGGGCGATGGGGTCTGGGAAGACGTTCAGGCCGTGGGCGACGAGCGCTCCTTCGTGCAGCAGCATGAGTGTCCGGCCCAGGTGTCCGGCCCCGTCTGGGGAGATGTCCCCTGCGAGGCGGGTGAACAGGTCGAGCATCCACTCCTTTTGCCCGGTGATGATCGGGTAGGCCGGGTGGGACGGATCGCTGATCTCGGCATGGGCGTTGACCATGCTGCACCCCTTGGAACTGTTCTCCGCCGACCACGCGCGTGAGGCGTCGAAGACGGCCAGGACGCGTGCCAGCGGCGCTGGATGTGCGGCGCCGAGGTGCTGGGCGAGGAAGGTCCGCCAGCGCTCGTCACGGTCCGCGAGGTACTCCACAACGACCTGCTCCTTGGAGCCGAACCGGTCATAGAGGGTTTTCTTGGTCACCCCGGCCTCGGCGGCGATCAGGTCCACGCCGACAGCATGGATGCCGCGTTCGTAGAACAGCCTCGCGGCGGCCTCCAGGACGCGCAGTGCGGCAGGCGTCATCGAGATCCGTCGCAGCTTCTCCGTAGCACTCATGCTCAGAAGTATACCGATCTGTATAGTGAGTCTTGGCGGGTATACCGATCTGTTTAGTGGAGGGTGAGGCGTGAACTTCCTGCTCTCGATCGCCTTTGTGCTGTGCTGGAGTTCCGGGTTCATCGGGGCCAAGCTCGGTGCGGGCAGCGCGTCCGCGGTCACGATCCTGATGTGGCGGTTCCTGCCGCTGACCGTCATCCTGATCGTCGTTGCTGTGACCGCCGCCAGAACGTCGTGGCGGGGCCTCGCGGTGCGGGATGTGGCCAGGCAGGCCATGATCGGCGTGCTGTCGCAGAGCGGCTATCTGCTCACCGTCTACTACGCGATCCAACTCGGGGTTTCCAGCGGCACCACGGCCCTGATCGACGGCGTCCAACCTCTCGTCGCCGGAGCACTTGCCGGACCGTTGTTGCGTCAGTACGTCTCGCGCAAGCAGTGGCTCGGCCTGTGCCTGGGGGTAAGCGGAGTCGCAATCGTCACCACGGCCGATGCCGCAGCCCGCACCGGCGTGGCCTGGTGGGCCTATCTCGTACCCTTCCTTGGCATGTTTTCGTTGGTAGCGGCTACGTTCCTCGAAAGCCGCTCCCGCACGCGGGTCGCGCCCGCGGTGTCGATGACCGTCCACTGCACCACCAGCGCGGTCATCTTCACGGCACTTGCCGTAAGCATCGGAGCCGCGAAGCCGCCAGCTGAGCTCTCGTTCTGGGCCGCGATCAGCTGGCTGGTGGCCTTGTCCACCTTCGGCGGGTACGGGCTGTACTGGCTCATCCTGAGGCGCTCTGGAATCACCAAGGTCAATACGCTCATGTTCCTCATGGCGCCGGTCACGGCAGTCTGGGGAGCCCTCATGTTCGGTGAACCGTTCGGTCCGCAGACCGCCCTCGGCCTGGCCATCGGCCTCGCAGCAGTCGTCATCGTCTATCGCGGAGACACCTCATCCACCACGCTGTGTGCCCGGAATGCAGACACGGCCGAGACGGCGAAACCAGCCGAGTACAGCGCCTGATACCCCTGCCTCATCACAGAGGGGTTGCCCCGGGCCACCAACTCGTCCGTCACCCCGAAACCTGCCAATGCGCGTTTTCCAACCTGTCTGCTGAGCAGGGCCGTTGAGGATGCGGGCGGTGCGCAGATGTAGAGAAGCTCCTGGTAGACGGGTGGGTGTCGAGTCCAAGCCGTCCTGCCAGGAGCTTCCGCGTGCTTGTCTACCCAGCCGGCGCCGATCTGTCCACCTCAGCCCTGCGCTTCCTCGCCACTGAACTGGCGGCACGTCGCCGTGGACAAGGCACGCGATGGCGTCGCCTGCCCGCCGGACGACAGGCACTGCTGGTGCTGGCCCATCTGCGCTGCGGTCACACCTACGCCCAGCTCGCTGCCGGGTTCGGCGTAGGCACCACCACCGCGTACCGGTACGTCGCCGAGGCCGTCGACGTCCTGGCCGCCCTCGCCCCGACGCTCGCCGAGGCGGTGAAGGTCGCCTCCACCAAGGCGTTCGTGATCCTGGACGGCACGCTGCTGCCGATCGACTGGGGGCACCTCCCGGCCGAAGGCTGGGGGAGATCGCCGCCGATCGGCCTTTCTGTTGAGTCGGCACCGCGCTCCGTGCCGACTCAACAGAACGGCCGGTCCACCGCAATCCGGTCGATCGGCAGCAGGGTCCCGTCCAGTAGCACGAATGCCTTCATCGATGCCGTCCGGGCCGCCTCCGCAAGGGTCGGGGCGAGGGCGGCCAGGACCTCGACGGCTTCGGCGACGTACCGGTACGCGGTCGTGGTCCCGATGTCGAACCCGGCCGCGAGCTGGGCGTACGGGTAGCCGTTACGAAGGTGGGCGAGAGTGAGCAGGGCCTGCCGGCCGAGGCTCAGGCGCCGCCAGCGGGTACCGAGCTCCCGGCGGTGTTGGCGGAGCTTGGCGGACAGGAAGCGCAGGGCAGAGCTGGACACGTCGACGCCGGACGGGTGGACAAGCACACGAAGCCTCTGGTGGAGACGGATTTCTTGGTCGAAAACCCATCTACCAGGGGCTTCACCATGTTGTCAGCCCAACCACCCAACCGGACCGCCAGGTTGGAAAACGCTCAATGACGCCGAATACGAAGAGATCGACTACAGGTTGCGCGACCGGATGAGCGCGTACTGGGTCAATTTCGTGCGTACGGGCGACCCGAACGCATCGGGCCTGCCGGTCTGGCCCATGGTGGGGCAGGCACCCGAGCAGGTCATGGAATTCGGTGAAGGCAG
This sequence comes from Streptomyces chlorus, assembly GCF_042655885.1. NCBI lineage: Bacteria > Bacillati > Actinomycetota > Actinomycetes > Kitasatosporales > Streptomycetaceae > Streptomyces > Streptomyces chlorus. Next base: position 264 of record NZ_JBHSOA010000036.1, on the reverse strand, counting down.
CACGCCGGCACCCCGGTCGCGATCGGACGCCATCGACTTCTGGATGGACTACGGCGGACCGGTCCCGTAGCAACGATGTGCCCCGACCAAGCCGATGAACATGGTCGTGGCAGCCTGATCGTGTGGCGGTCCACAGGTGGGTGAAGTCGGCTTCTCAGCACACGGTGTGTTCGTGACGTGTGACGGACCGCCGTTGGCGAACTCAGCCGAGCTGTGCCTTCAGCCACCGCAGGACATCCGGTGTGACTGGGTCGGTGATGTCCG
>NZ_JBHSOA010000035.1:160865-241043 GCF_042655885.1 Streptomyces chlorus | reverse complement strand
GCAGCAGGCGACGGTCGGCGGGTGGGAGGCCGGCGGGGCGGGTGGTGAGGCTGTGGATGGGGAGGGCGTTCTGCCACGCCTGCTCGAACAGGGCCGTCAGCGCGGAGAGCAGGCCGCACGGCTGCACCACCAGCATGGTGTTGTGTATGTCTGCTTCCTTGATCGACAACGACACCAGGGCGTACGCCTCATCGATGATCAAGAGCTTGACCGGCACCGACGGCAGCACCCTGGCCTGCTCTCCCGCCTCGATGCAGGGTTCGATGACGTCGTTCAGGTGGCCGGGATGCTCCAGTGACTCCCGCGAGTAGACGACGCGCTGCGTCACCCCGCGGGCCAGCGTCGCCAGGGCATCGTCGGTGGCGCCGGCCAGAGGGGCGTACGGCGGGGACTCGAACTGCCGGATCTGCTCGCGGGCGCTGGCCCACGCGTGGCGCATCCTGGGACCGATGGCCTCGCCGGTGACGACCTCGACGAGGTCGTCGTTGTAGGCGGCGAGCCGCCGGCGCCGGAACGACTCGAAGGCGCCTCCGACGGCGATGCGCGACTCCTCGAGCTCAGCCGCCCGGTGCCGGGCGAGGATCTCCAGGCCCGCGGCGGGCGGCACCGGGGCCACCACGTCCCCGTCCCCGGCTGCGGCACTGGCCAGTCCGGCGTCGGCCAGTTCGCCGTACGCCGCGGCGAACTCGGCCCCGCCCAGCCCGGCCGCCGCGCTGATCGCGCTCAGCGGAGCGGGGGCCAGCTCCAGCAGTGCCAGGTAGACCCGGCACGCCTTGTGACCGAGTCCCAGCAGCCGGAGGGCCTCGCCGAGTTTTGCGTTCGCCATGGGCACATTATCGACGTTTTCCGCCCGGGCCCGTGGCCGGTCTGTGCCACTGGCACTGTTCGGCCCCAGCGCCCGCCGCGCGGCGGTACCGTCCGGGAGCCGCCGCGGACCGGCGGCGCCGATGAACCTCATGGAAGCCCCATGGAAGCCCAACGGAAGAAGGTGCACGACATGGCTAACCGTCGGAAGAACGGCCTCTACCCGGGGATCTCCGCAGAGCTGTCCGCTCTGATGCGGACGGGCTGGGCGGACACCGAACGACAGGACCTCCAGCTCGCCGAGCAGGCCCCGCACGCGGCCCGCCGCCGCGCCGCGCTCTCCGCGCGGTTCCCCGGCGAACGCCTCGTGATCCCCTCGGGGAACCTCAAGGTCCGCTCGAACGACGACACCTACCCCTTCCGGCCGTACACGGGCTACGTGCACATGGCCGGCGACCAGGTCCGGGACGGCGCGCTCGTCCTGGAACCCCACGCCGACGGCGGCCACGACGCCTACTGCTATCAGCTGCCGCGGGACAGCAGGGACGACGACGAGTTCTGGACGGGCGCCCACGCCGAGCTGTGGACGGGCCGGCGACGCTCACTCGCCGAATCGGAGCGCGTACTCGGCATGCCGTGCCGCGACGTCCGCACCGCGGCTGCCGATCTGGCCGCCGCCTCCGGCCCGCCGACCCGGATTGTCCGCGGAATCGACCCCTCCCTCGAGGCCGCCGTCACCACCGACGCGGAGCGGGACGCCGAACTGGAAGAGGCGCTCAGCGATCTCCGCCTCGTCAAGGACTCCTGGGAACTCGGTGAACTGCGCAAGGCGGTGGACTCCACCGTGCGCGGTTTCACCGACGTCGTCGCAGAACTCTCCCGGGCGATCGCGTCGTCGGAGCGGTGGATCGAGGGCACCTTCTTCCGCCGGGCACGCCTCGAGGGCAACGCCGTGGGCTACGGCTCGATCTGCGCCGCCGGTGAGCACGCCACGATCATGCACTGGACGGACAACGACGGCCCGGTGCGCCCGGGAGACCTGCTGCTGCTTGACGCCGGCGTGGAGACGCACTCCCTCTACACCGCCGACGTCACCCGCACGCTGCCGATCAGCGGCACCTTCACGCCCCTGCAACGCGAGATCTACGACGCGGTGTACGAGGCCCAGGAGGCCGGTATGGCGACGGTCAAGCCAGGCGCCCCGTACCGCGACTTCCACGAGGCGGCCCAGCGCCACCTGACGGCGCGGCTGGTCGAGTGGGGCTTCATCGAGGGCCCCGTCGACCGGGCGTACGAACTCGGCCTGCAGCGCCGCTTCACCATGGCCGGCACCGGTCACATGCTGGGCCTGGACGTCCACGACTGCGCGCAGGCCCGCACGGAGGACTACGTCGGCGGTGTGCTGGAGTCGGGCATGTGCCTGACCGTCGAACCGGGCCTGTACTTCCAGGCGGACGACCTGACGGTGCCCGAGGAGTGGCGCGGCATCGGCGTCCGGATCGAGGACGACCTGGTCGTCACCGACGACGGCCACGAGAACCTGTCGGCGGGTCTGCCGCGCGCCGCGGACGAGGTCGAGGCATGGATGGCGCGTTTCGCGGGCTGAGTGATGACGGCGGCTTCGGCGGAGTGCGCACGCCACGAGGTTCTTCGCGACCGGTACCCGGAGCCGTAGACCGGGAAGACGTGCTGCAGGCCGGTCAGAGCGAGCAGTTGCTGTGTGTTCGCGTCGGTGATGACCAGCTTCAGCTCACCGTGCACGGTGATGACGCGCTTGAGGACGCCGACCAGGACGCTCAGACCCATGGAGTCGATGAACTTCACTCCGCGCAGGTCGATGATGGAACGGCGGCATCCGTCCGCAAGCCGCTCGATCATGTACTGCTTGATGACCGGCACGGAGTACACGTCCACCTCCCCGAAGACCTCCACGACGGTCCAGCCGTCGACGTCGCTGCAACCGATCTCGATTGGCGGTTCCCTACGTACCCGACGGCAAAGCCCTGAGGAGAGGTTGCGCCCGCACGTTCGTTCTGCATCTCGGAGAAAGTTCGCCCAGACCGGCCGTGAAGAGCCCCTTCACGGCCCCCGGCCAGGGCGGGGACGCCTGCGGGGACCGAGGGCGGGGTGGGTGGCCCGTCTGCCCCTTCTCCAGGCGTCCGGCAAGGCACCTGTGGCTTCGGATGTATGTTCTGACCTGGTATTTCGCTACTTTCGACCCTACGCTCCCGCTTGGGTTCACCAGTACGGACGGCCGGTGGGCCGGAACCCGAAGGCGAGCCCTTCGATGGCGGTACGGGTCGCCTCGTCGGGCGTACCGGCAACGGCCTTGATCCCGTAGATACTGTCCAGGTTGGCGACCGACTCGTCCAGCTGTCCCTTGCCGGCCGGCCAGGTGGGGCCCTCCTTGAGCATCAGTGCCTGGCCCAGGAGCAGCACGATGGCGACGAGCGAGTCCGAGCCGACCGACCGGCGCCAGATGTCGACGTCACCGTCCGGGTTTGATTCCCGCGGCCACCGGCTCGAAGCCCACATCGGCCTCCTCCAGCCGCCTGGCCAGTTCACTGCGCGGGCTGAAGGCGCCGCAGGAAAGGCAGACGACCCGGGCCAGGCTTCCGTGGAGTTCCACGACGCCCTCGCTGCCGGCGGCCTGGTGCAGGCCGTCGACGTTCTGGGTGATCACGCCGGAGAGCAGGCCGTGCCGCGCGAACGCGGCCACGGCCCGGTGCCCGGCGTTGGGGCGGGCGCGGCCGAAGGCGCGTCAGCCGAGGTGGCTGCGCGCCCAGTACCGGCGCCGGGCCTGGACGCCGGCGGTGAAGTCCTGGTAGGTCATCGGGGTGTGCCTGCTCAGGCTCCCGCCCTCGCCCCGGTAGTCGGGGATGCCCGACTCCGTGGGGATGCCCGCCCCGCTGAGCACCAGCACACGACCAGTACGCAGGGCGTCGACGACCGGCTCCGGGTCCGTGGTGCCGGGAGGCAGGTCCTCGGCAGGGAGCCAGTTCAGAGTGGGGCGCATGCGCATGCCGCAAGGGTACGGAACCCGGGAGCCAGGGGGCGGACAGAAAGCACCCGTGCGGTCACTCACCGCGCGAGTGCGGCGTCCGGCCCCGTCAGCGTTCGGCGCGATCAGAACTCGTCCTCTGGGAAGTCCGGGTCGGCGTAGTCGCTTTCGTCCCACTCGGCGTCGTCCATCGCCGGGCCGGCGAAGAATCCCTCCATGAGTTCCTGCAGATCCAGCTCGGTGGCACCGGCCGGAGCGGTGGGCTTGGTGCCGTCGCTCATCCGCACAGTCAGGCCGAGCTTCTTGACCTTGGCGTCCTCGGCCAACGCGGCGAGGTCCACATTCACCTCGGTCAGCTCGTCGTTCTTCAGCGTGAAGTCCGCCGTCACCTTGGTGTCGGGCGCGTCCTTGAGATCCTTGTCCGTCGGCAGCTCCATGCCCGGCGGCAGGTCCTTCGCCAGCGGGCGGATCTCGTCGAGCAGCTCGGTGATCAGCGTGCGGAAGGGAGCCGTGGCAGTGACGTGCTCGGTGCCGTTCTCGCCGTCGGCCGTTTTGAAGCTCACCTCACGGGCGACGACCGTCCGGAGGGCTTTCACGAGCTTCTTCTGCGTCTTGGCGTCGAGGGACGGGGCGGGCGCGGGACCGCCCTGGTCCTCCTGGCCCTCGGCGGCGACCTCCTTCATCTTCTTGGCGCTGAACTTCACCCACTTGCCCTCAAGGACGTTCTTGAAGGACTGAGCCTGCGGAGGCAGGTCTTCAGCGGCCGGTACAGGGCTGCCCATCATCTTGCCGATGGTGTCGACGTCGGCACGGACGTAGATGTAGTCGCCGATCATCCGGTACTCGGCGAGATCGCCCTCCGGGTTGCTGATCTTCATGGCCATGCCGACGAGATCCTTCTCGCCGGACTCGTCGAGCGGCTTCTTCGACTGCACGGTAACCGTGATCGTCGCGTCGCTCATCAACTCGGCGGCCTCATCCGGGATCTCGTCGCCGGGGGCGGGGTCGGACTTGGCGTCCAGCGCCTTCAGGGACGTGACGTCGGTGTCCAGGTCGAGCTGGAAGGAGAGCGTCTTCTTCTTGCCGAGCTGCTCGAAGGCCTGGTCGAGCTTCTGGCCGGCGGAAAGCTGCTCCGCCGTTCCGCAGGCAGCGGAGCCCGCGAGTACGGCACCGACGACGGCGGTAGCGGTGAGGGTCTTGCGTATGGCGCTGATGATGGTCTCCTCGTGGGTCCGATCACGAAAGTGATCGATCAGAAGACTCACAACCCGCTCACAAGGTTGTGCTGCCCCACCGGGCAACCGAAGTGAGCCGCAGGAGAGGCCATTTGGCGCAGCGTTCGACGAGCGGTCGGCGTAAAACAGGGCGGAGGGCGCTGTCACATTGTTGGGTGGGTCGGTGTCTGACGGTGCGCCGGGGGCGTGGTGGGCTTGCGGTCCGGTCCTGTGTTCAGGCCGTGGTGGGCCGGCCGGCGCCGGTGATCTGGTCCCAGATCGCGAAGCGGATGGCCGTCTCGGCTCGGTAACCGTGCGCGCTCATCAGGTGGCGGCGGGGCCGAAAGCGAGGTGAGATACCGCTGAACGCGGACAGGAACCGCTGCGCCCCGCCGACCGAGCGGAAGCCCTTTCTCCCCGGGGCCTTGGGTCTCCCGCCGTCACCGCACGTCGTACGGCAGCAGCTCGGGGCGCTTGGGTGGCAGGCCGTCGCCCGAGGAGCGGCCGGTCAGGCGGCGGCCGATCCACGGGAGCAGGTGCTGCCGTGCGAACCGGGCGTCCGCGGCGCGGCGCGCCGTCCAGCCCGGCGGCAGCGAGGCAGGCGGGGGCAACTGCCACTCAGGATCCTCGGGCGGGTAGCCCAGTGCCTGCCAGACCGCCTCCGCGACCCTGTGGTGCCCGTCGGCCGTCAGATGCAGCCGGTCCACGTCCCACAGCCGCTGATCGCCGAGGGAGGGCGCCCCGTACAGGTCGACGACCAGCGCGCCGTGCCGTTCGGCCAGCTCGTCGACACAGGTGAACAGCGCCTCCATGCGCGGCCGGAACCGCTCCTGCACGGGGCCCTGGCGGGCCGGGCTGCGCATCAGTACTAGTTGCTCGCAGTGCGGGGCCAGCCGCTCCACCGCCTCGGTCAGCAGATCCCGCACCATGACCATGTCGCACTTGGGCCGCAGCGTGTCGTTCAGCCCGCCGACCAGGGTGACCACGTCGGCCCGCATGGCCGCCGCCGTGTCCACCTGTTCGTCGACGATCTGGCGGATCAGCTTGCCGCGCACCGCGAGATTGGCGTACCGGAACCCGGGAGCGACGGCCGCCATCCGTGAGGCGAGGGTGTCGGCCCACCCCCGGTACGTGCCGTCGGGCAGCAGGTCCGACATGCCCTCGGTGAAGGAGTCGCCGACCGCGACCAGGCTGGTGTGAGTGGGGTTCGTCTGCATGGCGACAGAGATGATATCCCGTGCACATACCCGCTGGTCGGTCGGCTCCCTTCCTGCTCCAGGCCCGGCGGCCCTCGTGCCCCGTCCCCGCCCGGGCCCGCCGGTCCTCCCGGTCGGGGATCGCTCAGGCCCGCTGGCCGAACAGCTTCTGCAGCACGTCCTCCATCGTCACCAGCCCCGCCAGCCGCCCGTCCGACCCGAGTACGGCCGCCAGGTGCGTACGGCTGCCGCGCATCGCGGTGAGGACGTCGTCCATCGGCGTGCTCTCCCGCACCCGTGCGATGGAACGCATGTCCCGCAGCAGAAACGGCATGTCGCGCGGTGAGGCGTTGAGGGCGTCCTTCACGTGCAGGTAGCCGACGATCCGCCGGCCCTCGTCCACCACCGGGAAGCGGGAGTACCCGGACTCGGCCGAGAGCTCCTCCAGCCCTTCGGGGGTGACGCCCACGCGCGCGTAGACCACGCTCTCCAGCGGTAGTACCACGTCCTGCACCGGCCGGCGGCCGAGTTCCAGTGCGTCGTTCAGACGCTCCTGCGCGCGGTCGTCGATCAGACCCGCCTCGCCGGAGTCCTTCACCATCTGCGCCAGCTCCGCGTCGGAGAAGGTGGCCGCGACCTCGTCGCGCACCTCGACCCGCAGCAGCCGCAGCAGTGTGTTGGCGAAGGTGTTGATCGTGAAGATCACCGGGCGCAGCGCCCGGGACAGCGCCACCAGCGGCGGACCGAGCAGCAGCGCACTGCGCACGGGTTCCGCGAGGGCGATGTTCTTCGGCACCATCTCGCCCAGCAGCATGTGCAGATACGTCGCGAGCGACAGGGCGATCACGAAGGACACCGCGTGCCCCGCGCCGACCGGCACGCCCAACGCGTGGAACGCCGGTTCCAGCAGATGCGCGATGGCCGGCTCCGCGACCACACCGAGGATCAGGGTGCACAGCGTGATGCCGAGCTGCGCGGCCGCCATCAGGGCGGACACGTGCTCGAGGCCCCACAGCACGTTCTTGGCGCGCCGGTCGCCCTGTTCGGCGTACGGCTCGATCTGGCTGCGGCGCACCGAGATCAGCGCGAACTCGGCACCCACGAAGAAGGCGTTGACGACCAGCGTCGCCAGACCGATCAGCAGCTGTACGACAATCATCGCCGGGCCCCCTTCTCACGCGTCGTGCCGTGCCTCTTGCCGTCCGTCCCGCCGTTTGGCTCGGCGGTCGACTTGGCGCCCGGCCTTTCGTCCGTCGCGTCCTGCGAGTGAGCGTCGGCGAGCGGCGCGTGCAGCAGCACGCGTGCCGCGCGGCGGCCGGTCGCGTCCAGCACCTCCATCCGCCAGCCGGCGACCTCCAGGGTGTCGCCGACGGCGGGGATCCGGCCCAGCTCGGTGGCCACGAGCCCGGCCAGGGTCTCGTACGGCCCGTCCGGCGCGCGCAGGCCGACCCGCGCGAGCTGGTCCACGCGCGCGGAACCGTCGGCCGAGAACAGGCCGTGCCCCTCCTCGTCCGAACCCGTCCGGGCCAGGTCGGGGGTCTCATGCGGGTCGTGCTCGTCGCGGACCTCTCCGACGACCTCCTCGACGATGTCCTCCAGCGTGGCCACGCCCGCCGTACCGCCGTACTCGTCGATCACCACCGCCATGGTGCGCCGGCCGGAGAGCCGGTCCAGCAGCCGGTCGACGGTGAGCGATTCCGGGACCAGCAGTGGCTCGCGCATCATCTCCGACACGGAGACCCGGGTCCGGCGCTCGGCGGGCACCGCCAGGACGTCCTTGATGTGCGCGGTGCCGACCACCGAGTCGAAGGTGCCGCGGTACACCGGGAACCGGGACAGGCCCGTCGCCCGGGTCGCGTTCGCCACGTCCTCGCAGGTTGCCCGGACCTCCAGCGCGACGACCTGGACGCGCGGGGTCATCACGTTCTCCGCGGTGAGATCGGCGAGGTTCAGGGTGCGGACGAACAGCTCCGCCGTGTCGGCCTCCAGGGCGCCCTTCTTGGCGGAGTGCCGGGCCAGCGCCGCCAGCTCCTGAGGGCCGCGCGCGGAGGCCAGCTCCTCCGCGGGCTCCACCCCGAAGCGGCGCACTATGCGGTTGGCCGTGTTGTTCAGGTGCGAGATGAAGGGACGGAAGGCGGCACTGAACCAGCGCTGCGCGTTGCCCACGTTCCTGGCGACGGCCAGCGGCGACGAGATCGCCCAGTTCTTGGGCACCAGTTCGCCGACCACCATCAGGAAGACGGTCGACAGCGCCGTGCCGAGCACCAGTGCCAGGGAGCTCGCCACCGACTCGGAGACACCGATGCTCTCCAGCGGGCCGGAGAGCAGCACGGCGATCGACGGCTCGGCGAGCATGCCGACCACCAGGTTGGTGACCGTGATGCCGAGCTGCGCGCCGGAGAGCTGGAAGGTCAGGTTCCGTACGGCCTTGAGCGCACCGGGGGCACCGCGCTCGCCGCGCTCCACCGCCCGCTCCAGGTCGGACCGCTCGACCGTGGTGAGGGAGAACTCGGCCGCGACGAACGCGCCGCACGCGAGGGAGAGCAGGATCGCCACCAGGAGAAGGAGTACCTCGGTCATCGGGCCACCCCCGCCCCACGACCGGACGGGAAGCGAACGGGTATGCGATGCGGTGTGCGGCGACGTCGGGTACTTCGATGCCGCGTTCTACTGGGGGGCTCGCCCATGGGCGGACGCACACAACCTTTCATGAAGGACCGAGTTACCCTCCCAGAGTAAAGGACCAGCAAAGGTGTCCGGCGAGGTCATCCGCCGTCCGCCCGCACGCTCAGGGCCTGCCGTCCGAGGTGTCGCCCGGGAGCGGCTTGACCCAGCGTCGCCAGTGTTCCTCGGGCGTGTACCCGGCGGCGCCCCACGCGCGGTGCGCGGTCTCGTTGCGCCGCAGCACCATGGCGTCCGCGCGGCGCCCGCCGAGGCCCGCGAACCGCTCCTCGGCGGCGGCCAGCAGCGCCGAGGCGATGCCCTGCCTGCGGTGGTCCGGGTGTACCGCGAGGCGGTACAGGTGGCAGCGCCGGCCGTCGAATCCTGGTTGCTCACAAACATCCCGCTGCCCGCATCTACAGTGGCTTGACCCAGCGTCGCCAGTGAGCGGTGTGCATCGTGAAGTTTGCAGGTCACGGGCTCTGGTGTGAAGGGCGAACGGGGTACTCGCGCTGGTCGTCGGCGGATGTCCACGGTGTAGATCGTCCGGCTCGTCGGCTGAAGGCGTTGTGAGGTTCTGCTGCGCCGATCGCCGGGCTGCCCCTACGATCCGTCACCGGGCCGGTACGCCGGGAAGCGGGGAGGGTGTGGTTGTGCGGGAGCTGGAGCGGATCACGGCTCGCCGCAGCGAACTGGATGCGCTTGCCGAGGAGTTGGCCAAGCAGTTGCAGGAGGTCCAGGCCGAGCGGGAGGAGCTGCTGATCGCGGACAAGGGCTTCGCGTCCAGGGCCTTCGAGCGGTCACTGTCCGAACAGGGCATCACGCTGCTGCGGCCGTCCATGAAGCGCGCGGCCGTCCGCCCCGGGGAGCCGATGCTCAAGAAGGTCCGCCAGTTGATCGAGTCGGTCAACGACACCCTCAAGGGTCAGCTGGGCCTGGAACAACACGGCGGATGCACGATCGAGGGCATCGCCGTGCGCGTCGCCCAGCGCGTGCTCGCGCTGGGCGACGCGGTCTGGCACAACTTCCAAACCGGCCAGGCGGTCAGCCGCTCACTGACCGCCTACGACCACTGAACGTGTTCGGAAAGACGCGTCTAGTGCGCGTCTAGGGCTGGACAACGAACAGCAACCCGGCGAAGCCGTGCCCCGGCGCGGGCCGGGATACGACGCCCAGTCGGCCTGGGCTGGCGGCGCTGGTCACCCCGTACCCTCGATGTAGGGGTGACCACCCCAGAAAAGGACCGCCATGGACCTCCACCTCAAGGACAAGGTCGCCGTCGTCACCGGAGCAAGCAAGGGCATCGGCCTCGCCATCGCCGGTGCATTCGCGCGTGAAGGCGCACACGTGGTAACCGGCAGCCGGAGCATCACTCCCGAGCTTGAGGGGCTCCACGAGAAGTATGGCGTCACTGCAGTCACGGTCGACCTGTCCACAGCAGACGGACCGGACGCATTCGTCGGGCCCGCGGTGGACCAGTACGGCAGGGTCGACGTCCTGGTCAACAATTTGGGTGCCGCGACGCCCCGTCCGAGCTTCCTGGACATCGACGACGCCGAGTGGCAGCGGATCTTCAACATGACTCTGTTCAGCGCGGTCCGGACCAGTCGCGCGGCGCTTCCTCACCTGCTGGACGCGGACGGGGGGTCCATCATCAACATCAGCTCCATCAACGCGCGCCTGCCATTCCCCGCGGTCGTGGACTACTCCGCGGCCAAGGCCGGGCTGACCAGCCTGACCAAGTCACTGTCCGAGGAATTCGCACCGCGAGGCGTCCGGGTCAACGCGATCGCCCCAGGACCGGTCCGCACTCCCTTCTGGACCGCTCCGGGTGGCTTCGCCGACGCCACGGCGGCCCAGACCGGCACCACCGCGCAGGAGGCGATGGACGTGGTCGTGCCACAGAGCATGGGCATCTCCACCGGGCGGGTCACCGAAGCACACGAAGTCGCCGATCTGGCTCTCTTCCTCGCCTCGCCACTTGCCGGCAACATCACAGGAGCCGAGTTCACCATCGACGGCGGCCAGGTCAAGACGTTGTAATCTCCTGCGCCTCCCGCGCATCCGGGCCGCGCACCGGCGGTAGGAGCCGAAGATCTTGATCTGCCCGTCCGACTTCCCGGACTGTCAACGGCCTTCTGGTTCGGGCAGCATGTGGCATACGCCTTGTGGGCCCGCGCGCACGGGGGGTGCCTCTATGGGGTTCGTCAACCCTGTCGTGCCGGGTTTGGGGTGATTATTCGCTGGTGTGGGGTTCATGCGGCGAGGGTGGCGGTCCTGGGCTCGCGGGGTTCGTAGAAGGTGCCGTCGCGGAGCATGGCGAACAGGACGCTGATGGGCGTTGTCAACTTGTCGGGTGAGGTAGCTGGGTAGGGGTGCGTCAGGGCGTTGTGCGGCGGGGTTCCGGCTTTCGTGCTCAGGGAGTAGCAGACAGGCCGGCGGCCTCGGTGATCTGGTTCCAGATGGTGAAGCGGCGGCGCAGTCCGTTCGCGTAAGCCTGGCCGAACTTGGCGCACCAGCGGCGGACGGTCTCGTGGGAGACGAGTACACCGCGCTCGATCATCAGCTCCTCGACTTCCCGGAACGACAGCGGGAAGCGGTGGTACAGCCACACGCAGTGGGAGATGATCTCGACCGGGAAACGGTGCCCCTTGTACGACGGCGATGCGGCACCCACGAGCAACCTCTTCCCGGAGCGATCAACCTGAAGATCACCCTACGGGAGCTCACCAACGTGACAGTGCCGGGGCGACGGCGGACGGGTGGGGGGGGCGAGCCCCATCGTGGTTGAGCTGGAGCCCTCCGAGCTGGGAAACCCGATACCGCACCCGTCGGCGGCCTTCTGAGTCCCGGATCGGCGCAGCGGGCATTCGCGCCACGGTGCATGGTCCGCCGCCGGGAATTTTCCCGGGGCTGGGCGTAGCGTGAAGTGACGGATTCATATCTGAACTCAGAGTGGTGCGCTGCGGCGAGCGGTCCTGAGCACGGGCCTACCAGGCCGCACGAACCCAGCGCGCTTGCATAGTCACTCTGAGTGAGTCGGTGAAGACCTGGAGGAGCCCGACGCCGATCACAGCCTCGGCGTCGGCGAGGACGCCGGCCCCAGCATCGCTTTTGTCCGGAGCGCCCACCGAGTTCCTCGAGCGCTGAGAGACGAAAGGCCACTCATGCCTCAATCCATGCGCGCGCTCGTAGCCGTAGAGGCCGGCGAGCCCACCGATGTCCTGCGGCTGGAATCCCGGCCTATTCCCACGCCGAACGCCGGTCAGGCGCTGATCCGGGTGAAGGCGACTCCGATTCACGCCAGTGATCTGCACGTGCTACGCGGCCGCTACGGTTTCTCCCCCGGGTTTCCCGCTGTCGGGGGCCACATGGAATGCGTGGGCCGTATTGCGGCCCTGGGTCCGGATACCGGGGGACTGAAGGTCGGCGAACGCGTGGTGGCCGCTGCGGTCCCGGCGGTACCCGGGCCCCCTGTGGCCGGCACCTGGCAGGAATACCTCGTTGCCGACACGCGAAGGCTTCTGCCGGTCCCCGACCATCTGAGCGATTCCAGCGCCTGCCAACTCGCCGTCAACCCGTTGACCGCGCTGCTCCTCGTGACGCGCGAACTCGACGTACAGCCGGGCGAATGGCTGTTGCAAACGGCTGCGGGCTCCACCGTCGGCCGGTTCGTCATTCAGCTGTCCAGGCATCTGGGTATTCGCACGATCAATGTCGTGCGGCGACGCGATGCCGTCGAGGAGATCAAAGCGCTTGGTGGTGACGAGGTCATCTGTACTGAGGACGAGGACCTGTTGCAGCGTGTGGCTGAGATAGCGGGGCCGGTCGGCGTGCGGAAGGCCGTCGACTGTGTCGCGGGCCCCGTAGGTGCCCAGGTGTCCCAGGCATTGGCTCCGGGAGGGGAGGTCGTGGTCTACGGCGCGCTCTCGACCCATCGGCAGACCGACCCTGCGGCGCTGACGATCCCGCTGCAGGCACGCTCGGTCATCTACGAGACGAAAGCAGTCCGTGGTTTCTGGCTGAACCGCTGGTTCGGCACTGCCTCACCCGAGGATGCGCTGCGTGCGCTGTCTCAGGTTCGCGGTCTGGTCGCCGATGATGTACTGAGCATCCCCCGGGGCCAGCCGTTCCCGCTCGAACGCTTCACTGAAGCCGTCTCGCTCGCCGAAGCACCCGCACACGGCACCAAGCCACTCTTCGTCTTCGAAGACGGCCGGGACGAAGACGACAGGTAGGAAGCGGCCGTGCCGGTGCGTCGGAGGTGCGGCCGCGGCGTGCCAAGGCCGCCAAGTGAACGTAGCCAAGCCCGATGAAGCCCCCGCCATTCGACCAGGTCAGCGCCTGCACCGGTGCTCTGGGGAGGCCTCGTACGTCATCTCGGCGGCGGTCGCCCTCTGTGGATTGGTCGCCGACGGTGAAATGGACCCGTAGCCGAGTGCCGTCTCACATGCGTCGCTGCGGCTTCCGATGCACGCTGGTGAGGGAGAGGACTTCTTACATGGGACCTGCGTGCGCGACGGCCCGGTAGCCCCGGCACTGGCCCGAAATGTAGGTGAAGATCGAGAACCGGCCTCCAGGTGTTGAGTCTCCTTTTGGGCGAGTCGCGCATGGACCTGGGGGCGTGCCAGGACGCGGTCCGGTTCAGGGCCTCCCACCGTCGGGTCCGGGTCGTCCCTCGCCCAGTGCCTGCTGTGCTTGGCAGGCGGCAGCGGGAAGGAAACGCGATGGAGATCAAGGGATCGATTGCCCTGGTGACGGGGGCCAATCGTGGCATCGGACACGCGTTCGCCCGGGCGCTGATCGAGTGGGGAGCAGTCACGGTCTACGCCGGTGTCCGCGATCCGGCGAGCGTGAGCGACGAGGACCTTTCTGCGCTGCGCCTGGACGTCACCAAGCCGGAGGAGGTCGCCGCGGCGGCCGCGGCCGCCGGTGACGTCACCATCGTCGTCAACAACGCGGGCGTTGCTGGTTTTGAGACCGAACTGCTGACGGGTTCCTTCGACGGTGCGCGCGAGGCGATGGAGATCAACTACTTCGGCACGTGGGCCGTGTCCCGTGCCTTCGCCCCGGTCCTGGCGCGCAACGGCGGCGGCGCACTGGTGAACATGCTGTCGGCCGCCTCCTGGATCCCCCGGCCGGAGTACCCCGGGTATGCGGCGTCCAAGGCAGCCCAGTGGTCGTTGACGGGCGCGCTGCGGGAGGGCCTGCGCGAGCAGGGAACGCTCGTGATCGGGGTCCACGCCGGTTTCGTGGATACGGACCTCAGCAGCTTCACGGACGCGCCGAAGATCAGCGCGGCGGACGTGGCGGAGCAGACGATGGACGCCCTGGCGAACGACCGGGTCGAGGTGCTCGCCGACGAGCGGACCAAGCAGATCAAGCATGCCCTGGCGCAACCACTCCAACAGTGAGAAGAAGCCCGGACGGGACCGTGACGCCACAGCACAGGAGGATTCATGACCTCTGAACCACCTGGGGGGCACAGCGCCGGCGGCCTGCCTCTGCTCGGGCAGACCCTCGTCGTCATCGGCGGGAGCGCGGGCATCGGGCTGGCGACCGCACGGCTCGCCCGTAACCAGGGCGCCTCCGTGGTCCTCACCGGACGGGACCCGGAACGGCTGCGCACCGCGGCCAAGGAGGCCGACGCGCTCAGCACCGCGGCCTTCGACGCCCACGACGCGGCGCAGCTGGAGCGGTTCTTCCAGCAGCTGCCAGGGCCGGTCGACCACGTGATGGTCACCGCGGGCGGCCCGTCCTACGGCCGCCTTCTGGACTTGGACGCCGAGCAGGCACGCCGGGCGATCAGCGACCACATGGTGCTCGCACTCGAGGTCGCGCGCCACTGCGCCGGCACCGTATGGCCGGGCGGCACGCTGCTGCTCCTGGGCGGCACAGGAGCCCGCCGGATCCGGGCCGCTCTCGGTGTCGCCCCCGCGGTCACCGCCGCGATGCCCGCGTTCACGGCCAGTCTCGCACTCGAGCTCGCGCCGGTCCGGGTGAACCTGATCGCCGCCGGCTTCGTGGACACGCCGTTGTCGGCCCGCCTGCTCGGCGACGCGCTCGACGCCCGTCGCGAGGAGCTGCGCGCCGCGCTGCCCATCGGCCGTGTAGTCGTACCCGACGACGTGGCGGCGCTCGCCGTGCACATCATGACCAACACCGCACTCACGGGTGCGACCTATGACATCGACGGAGGCCAGCAACTCGTCGGCTGAGCCATACATCGATGGCGATCATTTGCCGAGGGTCGCGGCCGGCTGGGGCCGTGTGCTCCGGCCTTGGTTGCGGTACGGGGCCAGAAACGTGGTCAGCGCCGCGAGCACTTCCTGGGGTGCCTCCTCGGCTACCCAGTGGCCGGTGCCGGGGATGACTACGCTCCGCACGTCGTGTGCGACAAGTTTCATGGTGCCGGCGACGTTCTCACCGAGGCTTCCCGCACCACCGATCGCAAGGACGGGCAGGGTCAGCGGGCGCGCTTTGCGTTGCTGGTCCTGCGCTCCGGTGGTGTCGAGCGCCCGGTACCACCCGAAGCTGCCCCGCAGGGCGTCGTGCTGGGAGGCGAGGATGCGGACGTAGTGGTCGACGGCGTAGTCGGGGAGTTTTCGTACGGCCTTGGTGGCGAACTGCCAGCCGAAGTAGATCCTTTCGCGTCCCCGGACGAGCTGTTCGTTCACGTCGGTGAGCCGGTTGAAGGGGATGTGCCACAGCCGGTTGTTGGCCTGCGCGGTGCCGATCATGGGCGGCGACGGGGTCACGGCCGGGAGGAACGCCTCGGCGACGGCCAGGAGGGCGACGCGCTCAGGGTGGTCTGCGGCCAGCGCGTAGGCGATGGGCATTCCGGTGTCATGGCCGACCACGGCGAACCGCTGGTGGCCGAGCGCGTCCATCAGAGCGACCATGTCGCGTGCCAGGGTGCGGGTGTCGTACCCGCTCGTGGGTTTCTCGGTCAGCCCGATACCGCGTTGGTCGACGGCGACGACCGTGAAGTGTTTGGCCAGTCCCGGCATCACCAGGCGCCAGGCGTACCAGGTCTCGGGCCAGCCGTGTATCAGGAGCAGCGGCGGCCCTTCGCCTCCGACGACCACGTGCTGGCGGATTTCATTGGCTTGGACGAAACGGCTGGTGAACGTCTTGGTGAACCCAGCCGGCAGGTGCGGCGCCTGCCCGACGGAGCCGAGGCCTTCGGGCGTGGGTATGGATGTGGCCTGGGGTTGCGGGGCCCCGCCGCGGGGCACTGAGACGGCGGTCAGCGCGACGCCTCCCAGGCCGAGTCCCAGTGCACCCGCACCGGCCGTGCGCAGCACGTGGCGCCGGGGCAACCCGGCGTTGGTCTGGTCGTCGGAGTCGCCGTTCCCGGATACCTGAGACATGGGCTCCCTTTCCGTTTCGGACGGACGTTTTCAGTGACATGCAGTGATCCGTCGGATCGGCCGTCTCTGGCGTCGTGGTAGGGATCGCGACAGCGCACCATGCCTGCGTACAGGCGGCCCAGCCACTGCCGGCCCACGTGCGCGGCCGCCGCGCCGTCCTTGCGGTCCCTGGGCTTGTTGAAGTTCGCCGCTGCGCTGGACGACCAAGTCGCTGCGGCGCCTGGCCGAGGAGCTGACCGGCCAAGGCCACCGGGTCTCGGCTCCCACGGTTGGCCGACTGCTACGGGAGAACGGCTTCAGCCTCCAGGTCAAAGAATCACCATGTTGATTCTTTACAAGCCCCCTGGAGTCGTCGACCACCAGCACCCCACCCGGGTGCGGGGCGGTCGCCTCATCGGCCCGCAGCAGCTCAAGGCGCCGGGCGTTGACCCGTTCGGGGTCCCACGTGGATTCGGGCAGGAAGAACTGCAGCCGTTGCACCGCCGGATGCTGGGCGCCCGTCACCGGCTCGACCCCGGCCAGGACCGTGAGCGTCTTGTTCCGCTCCCGCGAGGCCAGCAGCCCGGCTAGGTACTCCCGGAAACCGCGCCGCTGCGCCAGCGAGGAAAAAAGATCATCGAACCGGACCGCATACTCCTCCAGCGGGCCCGGGGCCGGCGGGCACGGCCGCCTCGCGGTCACCATCGCGACCACCTCCGAGCAGCGGGAACCACTCCCACCTGTCGGTCTACCGCGCCTTCCGCCCCAAGCCAACAAACCACCGGTACTCACACCAGGGGCCGCGACCTGCAGAAAACAAGATGAAACGGCCCCGATGCTTTCCCCGGCGTCCGGCGCATAGCCGCCACTGGCATCGGCCGAATGAAATCAGACCATGCCGATCGGTGTGGCCACCCCGCGGAAAATGTATCGGAGCGCTGAATCACTCTGGCAGAGCAGTGTATGGCTCGCCACTGTTGCGCCGTCACTCCGACAGGTGTTGGGTGACAACGAGGAGGCGCCGGGGCAGAGGACCGCGGAGACGCATCGTCCCCGAGCTCGGACGTCGAGCGAATGCGATTCCCGACACTTTCGCTGCGTCACACCATTCACCGAACTGCCAGTGTCGCCTCAAACGAGGAGATTCACCGATGGAAATACCCGAGGGAATCACACAAACCCGTCGCCACTTCCTTGGCGCCACTGCCGCGGCTGCTGTGGCGGCCCAATTCGGCATGACTGGTGAAATGCAAGCACAGTCCGAAATGGGAAAACTTTTGGTGTCTCCCGGAGTTAATCCTGGGGCTGGCGCATCCTTTGGCCCAGTGAAGCAGATCAATGCCGGGGACCTGGACGTGGGGTACGTCGAAGCCGGACCTGCGAACGGACGGCCGGTCATACTGCTACACGGTTGGCCCTACGACATTCACAGCTATGTTGCGGTCACGCCCTTGCTCGCAGCGAAGGAGTACAGGGTGGTCGTCCCTTATCTGCGAGGCCATGGCACAACGCGATTCCTTTCAAGCGAAACACCCAGGAACGCCCAACAATCGGCGTTTGCTCTCGACGTCATCGCCCTGATGGACGCTCTCAAGATTGATAGGGCCATCCTCGCTGGCTACGACTGGGGGGCGCGGACGGCCGACATCATCGCGGCTCTTTGGCCGGAACGCTGCAAGGCGCTGATCTCTGTCACCGGCTATTTGATCGTCAATGTCGAAGCTAACAAGCTGCCGACGCCACCGAAGAGTGAATGGGCATGGTGGTACCAGTATTACTTCGCCACGGAGAGAGGCGTGCTGGGCCTCAAGGAGTACCGACACGATTTGGCCAAGCTGGTGTGGAAATTCAACTCTCCGACATGGAACTTCGATGAGGCGACCTTCGACCGCACGGCAGCGGCTTTCAACAACCCCGATTACGTCAGCATCGTGATCGACAATTATCGCTGGCGGCTTGGCTTGACCAAGGGCGAGCCCCAGTACGAGGCCATCGAAAAACGTCTCGCTGCGGCCCCGGTCATCAAGGTACCGGCGATCACCATTGACGGAGCGCACGATCCGTTCACACCCCCGGGAAATGGATCGGCCTATCGCAAGAAGTTCGCGGGTAAATACGCGCATCAGACCCTCAAGGTAGGACACAACGTTCCGCAGGAGGCTCCGCAGGCCTTCGCAGAGGCTGTCGTCAAAGTCGATGGATTCTGATCGCGTTACCGAACCTACGATCCCCGGGCTGCGACCGACGTCAACTTGCCGCGTCCGACGTCAACTTGATGGCGCCGCTCCGCCGCCCGCCTCTCCGGCGAAGCCAGACGATCACGCTTGTGTCTTCTCGCTGTGACCACTCCTGGGCCGCTTCCGGGCGAATCCCTCACTTCCTGCCCGCTCGCAGCCATGGGTTCCGCTTTGGTTGAAGTCGTTGGCCGGTCGGCTGATGGTTAGCCTGAAGTCATGCCGATGAGGCGTTGCAGCGATGTCGGCGGCGTGCTCGCCGCGCGAGTTCCTGCGGGCGTTCGCCGGCCGGGGCGCGGCCGTCCTCATGAACCTTCACACTCCGCCGGACCGTGAGCCCGTGGCCGCAGGTACGCGTGCTGGCCGGTCAAGTCTGCGCCATGGGCCTGGCCAACGAGCGGTTCCGGGCAGTAAACCAACAACGAGCGCGATGCCGACCTGTCCGGCGACGTTCGAAAGCCCGGGTATGGCTCATCGACAAGCAAGGACTGCCTACCCGGGACATGACCGACCTGCGCGACTTCCAGCAGACCTACGCGCGCGTTCCGGCCGAAGTCGCAAACTGGGCGAGGGACGACGGCGCGATCTCGTTACGGGAAACGGTTCGTCAGGTCGAGCCGACGATCCTGCTGGGCACCTCCACCGTGCACGGGGCGTTCACGCGCGAGGTCGTCGGGGCCATGTCCGAGGGCAGCGGGCGGCCCATCATCTTCCCGATCTCCAACCCCACCTCCCGGATCGAGGCCATGCCCGCCGACGTCATCGCCTGGTCCGGGGGAAAGGCGCTCGTCGCGACCGGCATCCCCGTCCCACCCGTGGAATACGACGGCGTGACCTACCAGATCGGGCAGGCCAACAACGCGCTGCTCCACCCCGGACTGGGCCTGGGCACGACCGTGTCCGGGGCCTCCCAGGTGACCGCGGGCATGCCGCTCTCGGCTGCGAAGGCGGTCGCGGACCAGGTCGACACGACGGGGCCGGGGGCCTCCCTGCTGCCGCCCGTGAGGAACCTCCGGGAGTCCTCTGCGATCACCGCGACCGTCGTGGTCGAGGCGGCCCTGGAGGACGGCGTGGCCGCCTGCAAGCCAACCGCCCCCGCAGAGGCTGTCCGTGAGGCCATGTGGCAGCCGGGCTACGCCGACGGAGCCGCGCCATGACTCCGCAGCATTCCGCTGCCGACCGGTCCGGGCCGGCCGGTCAGGACGAAGCCCCGAAGATCCTCGACATCCCCATCGGCCTGAATGTGACCGGCACCCGGCGGGAGACCGAATCCATGGGCGCCATCGACGTCCCCGCGGACCGCTACTGGGGCGCCCAGACCCAACGATCCCTGATCCACTTCTCCATCGGGGACGACCGGATGCCCAAAGCGGTCTACCACTCCTACGGCTACGTCAAGAAAGCAGCCGCCCTCGTCAACGGGCGCGCCGGGCGACTGCCGGTCTGGAAGGCCGACATGGTCCAGCGCGTGGCCGACGAGGTCATCGCAGGCAAGCTGGACGACCACTTCCCGCTGTACGTGTGGCAGACAGGGGCCGGTACACAGTCCAACATGAACACCAACGAGGTGATCAGCAACCGTGCCGTCCATCTGGTCGGCGGGGAACTGGGCAGCAAGTCCCCGATCCACCCCAACGACCACGTCAACATGGGGCAGTCCTCCAACGACACCTTTCCCCCCGCCATGCACATCGCCGCGGTCAAGGAGATCCACGAGCACCTGCTGCCCAGTGTGCGGGCCCTGCAGCAAGCCATCGAGACCAAGGCACGGCAGTGGCGCGACATGGTGAAGATCGGCCGCACCCACCTGGAGGACGTCGTCCCGCTCACCGTGGGGCAGGAATGGTCCGGCTACGCCCCCAGCTCAAACAGGCGATCGACCGGGTCACCAGGTCCGCCGAGGGCCTGTACGAGCTCGCCATGGGCGGCACCGCGGTCGGGACCGGGCTCAACGCCCCGCCCGGATTCGGCGAGCAGGTCGCCGCAGAGATCGCCACGGCGACCGACTACCCGTCCACCACCGCGCAGGACAAGTTCGCAGCCCAGGGCGGCCTGGACGCCATGGTCGGCGCCTCCGCCGGGCTGCGGGCGCCGGCCGTGCCGTTGATGAAGATCGCCAACGACATCCGCTGGCTGGCCTCCGGACCCCGCTGCGGCCTTGACGAACTCCTCCTTCCGGCGAACGAGCCCGGCTCCTCGATCATGCCGGGCAAGGTCAATCCGACCCAGTGCGAGGCGATGGTCATGGTCTGCATTCAGGCGCTGTCCGAGGACACCGCCATCGCCTTCGCCGACTCATAAGGCAACTTCGAGCTCAACGCCATGCGCCCGGTCATCATCAGCAACTTCCTGCACGCGGCCACCATCCTCGCCGATGCCTGCACCAAGATGCGCCAGTACTGCATCGAAAACGCCGAGTTCAACAGGGACCAGATCGACAGCTATGTCAACCGGTCCCTCATGCTGGTCACCGCACTCTCACCCGTGGATCGACTACGACAAGGCCTCGGCGATCGCCCACCAGGCCAACGACGAGGACACCACCCTGCGCGAGGCCGCACTGGCCTCCGGCTACATCAGCGCCGAAGACATCGACCGCATCGTCAGGCCCGCCACCATGGTCGGCAAGGAATAGAAGGGCGCCGCCGGATGGTCAGCGTCGGTCATCTTCCAAACTCCTCGGGGCCGCCATCACCGAAGGAGATGTCCCAGATGACCTCGCACCCTTCGATGTCCTCATCAGTCTCAGCGGCATCGCACTCACATCGACCGACCGGGACCAGCACGAACGCCTACTCGATCGCTGATGGGGCTGTAAAGCCCTTTACCGTACGGTCCCTGCCGAGGCGATTCATCTCGCGGGCAGTGAGACGGACAGCTCGATGGGAAGGTGCCGGGGTCCGCGCAGAACGGCGCTGTGCCGGTAGGGGGGAGGGTCTTCGACCAGGGTCGCGGTGCCGAGACGGGGAAGCAGCGCGCCCAGGGCGATCTGGGCTTCGATCCGGGCGAGGGGTGCGCCGTAGCAGATGTGGATGCCGCTGCCGAAGCCGAGGTGCTGGTTGTCCTCGCGGGCGGGGTCGAACCGGTCCGGGTCGCGGAATCGCTTGGGGTCACGGTTGCCCGAGGCCAGCACGAGCACCACGGGCACGCCCTTGGGGATGGTCGTGCCGGCGACCTCGATGTGGGCGAGGGGGGTGCGTTGCAGCATGTGCACGGGTGGTTCGTAGCGCAGCAGTTCCTCCACCGCACCCGGCACCAGGCCGGGTTCACGGCGCAACCGCTCCAGCTGGTCGGGGTGGCGCAGCAGGGTGAGCACGCCGTTGGTGATCAGGTTGACCGTGGTCTCGTGTCCGGCGACGAGCAGCAGCACGGCGGTGGCCGCCAGCTCCTCGCGGGTGAGCGCTCCGGACGGGTCCGGGTCGTTGACGAACGCGGACAGCATGTCGTCACTCGGACGGCCCCGGCGCTGCTCGGCGAGGTTCGCCAGGTAGCGGCCCATCTGTGCCCGGGCCTGGACGCCGGCTCGTTCGCGCTCACCGGGGTCCTCGCCGGGCCTGATGTCGACGGAGTCGATGATCGCGGCGGACCACTCGCGGAACACCGGCTCGTCCTCGCGGGGGACGCCGAGCAGGCGGCAGATGACGGTGACGGGCAGCGGGTAGGCGAAGTCGTCGACGATGTCGACGCGTGTACGGCCTTGGAGCGCCTCGATCAGTTCCTCGGTGATCCGGGTGATCTCGCCGCGCATCGCGTCGATCCGGCCCGGGCTGTGCGGTGGACCGAACGGCCGTGTGGCCAGGCTGCGCAGCCTGCGGTGTTCGGGGTCGTCCAGCCGGATGAAGAAGTGCTGTTGGTCTTCCGCGTCCAGGCCGCGGTAGAGGGCGGCGCGGTTGCGGCGGTCCGAGCTGAGCCGCGGGTTGTGGAGCAGGGCGACGATGTCGTAGTACGTGCCGACCAGGTAGCTGCCATCCGTCTGCCGTACCACCCCCGCCTCGCGGAGTTCCGCGTACAGCGGGTAGGGGTCGGGGCGGTTGGCGTAGTCGGTGATCCGCTCCAGCAGGGTGTCGACGGCCATGTGCGGCTCCTCGTGGCGGGGAAGGACTCAAGGGGTCAGCCGACGGGCCGCACCACGGTGAGCCGGCGGTCCGGCAGGTGACCGGTGAGCGCGACGGTGGGGCTGTGGGAAAGCCCCCTGGGGTCCGGTACGTCGGAGGTGAGCGGGAATTCGGTGATCAGCGGGTGGCCGTCGGCCGCGCCGAGAGCGGGCGGGAACGGGGCGGCGGTCTCGATCAGGCCCTGGTAGTACTCGAGCCACTTGGCCATGTTGACGGTGACCGCGGCGGTGATACGGCCCCGGTAGCCGTAGACCGCCACCAGACGGCGTTCGGCGAGCGAGCCCTGGGCGATGACCACCTCGTCGGAGAAGGTGGGGACGCCCACGGACTTGATGTTGACCCCGAACTGGCTCGACCAGAAGACCGGCACGCTGAGGTGCGGACGCCGCAGCGGACCCGGGCTGACCATGTTGTGGGCCGCCACCTCGGCCTGCACGACCGCGTTGCCCCAGTGCTCCAGGGACAGCATCTGGTAGTCGAACAGCGGGTGCGGGAAACGGGCGACGTCACCGGCCACGAAGACGTCGTCGGTGACGATCCCGTACATGGTGAAGGCGCGGCACCCCGCATCGCAGGCCACCCCGTGCGGACCCGCCGCCAGCCCCGACTCCGCCAGCCATTCGACGTTGCGGATGGCACCCAGGGCGATGACGCACACGTCCGCGTCGATGCGGCTGCCGTCGGAGAGGTCCGCTCCGGTGAACCGGCCCTTGCCGTTGCCGCGCAGCGCGGTGACCGTCACTCCGCAGCGCAGATCCACGCCGTGGATCCGGTGCAGGCCGGCCGCGAGCTTCGCCAGGGTGCCGCCGAGTGCGCCCACCAGCGGTGCGGTGCCGCGTTCGGCGACCGTGACGTCCAGCCCCCGTTCCCGGCAGGCCGAGGCGATCTCCGAGCCGGTGAAGCCCGCGCCGATCACCAGCACCCGGCGCGGCCCCGAGGCCAGCCGCTCGGCCAGGCGCCCGGCGTCGTCGCGGGTGCGCAGGGTGAACACCCCGTCCAGGGCGGCCTGCTCCGAATGGGGCCAGGGGCGCGCCCGGGTCCCGGTGGCGATCAGCAGCCGGTCGTAGGGCAGCGACTCGCCGTCGGCCAGCAGAACCCGTTTGCTGACCGGGTCGAGCCCGGTGGCGCGCACCCCGAGCCGCCACTCGGCGTCCGGGTCCCGGCGCATCGGCAGCCCGGTCATCTCCGCCGCCGCGATGCCGAGCAGCACCTGCTTGGACAGCGGCGGCCTGTCGTAGGGCGGGCAGGGCTCCTCCCCGACCACGGTCAGTGAGCCGGTGAAATCCTCCTCACGCAGCGTCTCGGCGGCCCGCAACCCGGCCAGCGACGCACCGACGATGACGATCCGGCCCTCCCGGAGGTCACCGGGCATCGGCGCTCACCTCCGCACCCAGGAGAATGGCCTGGACCGGGCACGCCGCCGCGGCCTGGCGCACGCGGTCGATCTGCTCGTCCGGGACATCCGGCCGGTACAGCAACGCCTCCTCCCCGTGCAGCTCGAACACCGCCGGAGCGAGGAACACACACTGCGCATACGCCTGACAGCGGGTGAGGTCCACGACGATCCGCATCGCACGCCACTCCCTCCATCACCTTGAGCTCCCTGTCCCTTTCTAGGCTCCCGACGGATCAGACGCTCGCCCGGCTACTCCGGCGGAGCTCCGCAGGGCGCAGCACAGTCTGGGCCACATGTCGCCCCTGAGCGGTGCCTACGGGTTGCTGCTTCCGGTGTCGATCCCGGTTTGCCGTTCTGCAGCGCGGAGGGCTTGTTCGGCTGAACGGGTGAATGTGGGCCATGGTCGACTGACCGGCCGACATGATATTGGGGCACCCGGCATGGCGCAGGACCGGAGCCCTTCGAGTTCGTGGTGAAGTCACGGTATCGGCTTCGGGGGGCCGCTCAAGGAGCTGGCGTGCGGAGTTCGCGTAGCGGATCGCGGTCTTCTCGTCGAGTCCGAACACCTTGGCGAGGTGGGGCGGGTCGGGTCGGGGCCGTGGACGAGTGCTTCTTCGAGCTGGCGGTCACGTGGAGCCGTTCCAGCGTGACGGTCTGGCCGCGAAGCGCCGCCGAGGCGGAGACACCGCTGATCGGGCCGGTCTCCAGCGCGGTCTGCTTGTTGATCAGCAGGTGCGGGTTGGGGTGTCGGGCCGGCGTCGGCGCCGGTGTTCCAGCCAGGCACCGACGGTTCGCCGTCGCGCCTCGGGTTACAGCAGGCGTACGAGAGGAAGCGCCGCGATGTCGGGAGCGGGCCGGGAGACATACAGGTCGGTGTGGTAGTAGCCGTCCGCTTCCTTGTCTGCCGTGTGCAGTCCGTTCACAGCCAGGGCGTCGAACGCCGCGTACCGTTCGGCGCTGTCGGCGAAGCGCCGCTGCCGGAAGGTACGGGTGGGCAGTTTCTCCGTCACCAGGCCCGAGCGGGCGAGCAGATCGGCGATCGGCTGGTAGGGCACGGTGCGCAGCACGAACGCCGCGACCCACGGCGGGGTCGGCATGCAGTCGAGAAGCCTGGTGAAGGTCCGGGTGAAGACGTAGCCGACGCCGCCTGTGACGGTGATGAGGTCCGTGCCCGCCAGTGTGCGGCGCAGGGCGGGGCTCGGTTCGGTGACTTCGAGGTTCTCCGCGAAGGCGTGGTCGAGCAGGCCGACGGCGCGGGCGTATCCGACGGCCCGGGCTGCCGAGTCGATGCCTGTCGCCGTCGCGGCTTCCGGGCGGCGGCGCGCTGCGAAGAAGGTCCGGTCCTCGGCCGCGAGGTGCCGGGCCGACAGGGCGGAGAGGTGGTGGGAGGTGTACCGGGTGGACAGGTCCGCCAGAGTGACACGGTAGTTGAGGAGAGCTGTGTTGATCCCGTAGGAGCAGCACAGGTCCACCACGTTCAGTGGCGTCCGGTCGGGGTGCAGCCGGCGCAGGGCATGGGTCAGTGCCCGGAAGACGGCCTGGCCATGGTGGGGTATCTGGTAATCGAGGGATCGCAGGGTTGCGAAGTACGGGCGGGGGTCGGGACGGTCGTAGATGTCGTTGAAGTTCGCTTTGCCCCAGTCGGTATTCGCGGTGGTGTTGCTCGCTCCTGCTGCCATGGGCGGTCTCCTGACCTGCATCGGCCGGCGGGAAGGACCCGCTGGCCGCAGGGATACGGCCAGCGCCTGTGCGCTCGGCGGGCCGCGCCACGGCCCCACTCTGCCCTCTCCGGCGCCTCACGCAGATCCTCGACCCGCTCGCGAGCAACCGTTTCCCGCGCTTCCAGCAACCCCAGCATCGACGCCACCGCGCACCCTCACCGATCAGCGGAACAGAACGTCGAAACACTCCCTCACCCCGACCGAAACCATGCCTGACCAGCGAGAATCAAACGATCACGTTCGGTTGAGATACGGCTTCTCAGCACGGATCAGCGCGTTCTGGGATCGGCCGCGGCGGTCGTCGCGGTTGCGGTGGTGGCCTGGAGGATCAGGTCGGCGACGGCGTCGGGGCGGGCGATCAGGGATACGTGGCAGGTATTGATCTCCACGGTGTGGGAGTGGGCGCGCTTGGCCTCGAAGCGTTCCTGGTCCGGGTTGATGGTCATGTCCTGCCGGCCGACGAGGGCCCATGAGGGGATGTTCTTCCACGCTGCGACCTTGGCCTTCTCCGAGAAGGCGGTGGTCGCTGCAGGCCGCTGGGTAACCGCCAGCAGGTTCGCCTCACTCGCCGGCAGGCAGGCCGCGAAGACCGGATGCACTTTGTCGCGCTTGAGGTACAGGTCGGTTCCGCTGACGCCGTCGGCCTGGTACGGCACGGACGTGGTGGCGGTGCCGAGGGCGCTGGGGAACCGGGCGGACAACGACATGCCGCTCTCACCGACGTCGGGCATCAGCGCCGAGATGTACACCAGGGACTTGACTTGGGGATTTCCTGCCGCGGCCGTGCTGATCACTGCTCCGCCGTAGGAGTGGCCGGCCAACACGATGGGCCCCTTGATGCTCTTCAGCACGGAGGCGATGTAGGTGGAGTCGCTGTACAGCCCGCGCAGCGGGTTGGCCGGGGCCATGACCGTGTAGCCGCGGCGTTCGAGCCATTCGATCACTCTGTTCCAGCTCGAGCCGTCGGCGAAGGCGCCGTGCACCAGCACGATGGTGGGCTTGGCGCCGCCCGCTCCACGGTCCGCGAGGGCCGGGGTCGCCGGGGCCGTGCACAGGGCGGCGACGGCGCACCCCGCCGCCGTGACGTGGAGACGTCGTGTGCGGCGTCGTATGCCATGGACCGCAGATGCCGCCATGCTGTACTCCCTTTCCACCGGGGGCATGGCACATCAGCGTTCACGCATCGATGCCGTCACGCCCGCCCATCCAGTGCAATCGGGTGAAAAAGAGACAGAACCCGGCTATCCAGGCAGCCGAGTGCAGCGTCGGGCCGGTAGGGCCCGCGCGCGTCGACGCCTTCGGTCAGCGCCTGCAGGGCGACGTCTCGCGGTACGCCTTTCCAGGGCGTTTGCCGGCCATGTGGCAGCCTCCGACGTGCACAGCGGCGGGCGGTGAGCCGCGGTTGAGGCCGCTTTCGAGGATCCAGTCGGGTATGGGCGGCCGGGTCTGCTCTCTCCGCTGCCGCTCCTGCTTGCGGCGTTCGGCTGTGGCGATCTGCTGCCGTACCTGTTCGAGGGTGAGGACGAGTCAGGTCTCCAGGGTGCGGAGGCGGGGCAGGTCAGGTGGCAGATCGGTCTCATGTTCGACTCTGTGTTCGGGGTGGAAGACTGCAATCCAGGGGGCCGGAGATGCTGCACCGCCTCGCCGTGGACCCGGCCGACCTGACCCCGGCGCCACCCCGTCAGGTCCACCGGGAGGCAGCAGCCCGTGCCGGGCCGTGCGGCGGGCATTATCAGACATCCCCGGCTACGGCCGCCGATGGCTCCCATGCGTCCGTTGCCGGAGCGCCTGCGCAGGGGGACAGGGGCAAGCCGATGTGGTCCCTCATGAACAGCACGCTCATCTCCGGCGCGCACGACGCCGTCCTGGTAGACACGACCGTCACCTTCGGCCAGGCTGGCCGATTGGGCCGAGGGCCACTCCGCCCGTCAGGCCCTGGCCAAGCGCGACTGAGTGGGTTGTCGGCACCTGCGGAGTCAAACTGATCCCATCACGGCACCGCGCGCGTCGGCGTGACCGGCGGCCGCCGCGATGGGCGACTGGAGCCGCCGCACTGCTTCCAGATGGTCGCCGGTCCAGATGATGCGGATGCCGGTCCCCGTCGCCCGCCCGTCCGCATCACGCAGGTCCCGGCGGACCGCCTCGACCAGCCGGGCGCTGTGCTCCCGGTCGGACTCCAGAGGCTCCGGCACCGGCCCTTCGCTCTCCAGCCCCTCGGCCAGACTCTCGTACCACCGGAAGACCCGTTCCGCCATGACCAGCAGCTCCTTCTGCGCGGCGGCGCGGTCCTCGCGCGGCCGGCCGCCCGGGGCCCGCCGCCACAGCTCCAGGACCGCGTCGGCGGCCAGACGGAGCCCTACGACACCGGTGATCAGAGTCGTCGTCTGGCACAACGAGACGTCCTTCGCTCCGCGCTCGGCCAGGTAGGTCCTGAAGGTGTCGTCCAGTCGGCGCGCCGCGGCCGCCGCCCGGCGGCCCTCCTGCGGGCGCTCGATGGTTTCGGGCCTGAAAGTACAGCAGGACACCGCATAGCCCACTGCCCCGAGCACATAGCGCGCGCTGTCGACATACGCCTCCGCCAACGCCCTGGCGAGGGCGGCGGACGCGCCGCGCGGCCAGAAGAGCAGGCCGACGACCAGGCTCACCGCACAGCCGAGCGCGATGTCCTCGATACGGAACAGGATGACCGACAGGTCTGCTGGCTGGGCGATGTCGAACAGGATTACCAGGGTAAGCGTGAAGGCCGCCTGCCCGGCGGCGAACGAGATCGCGGCCGGGACGACGCCCGCGGCCATCACTGCGACGGGCAGCAGGATCCACAGCACGGTCGTGTTGTGCCCGATGAGCTGGAGCAGACCGGCGCCCAGGATCGAGCCGGCCAGGGTGCCGCCGAGGGCGCGGAAGACGTTCTGCCCGGTGCTGAGAGCGTTGGAACGCAGCACCGCCAGGGTGCCCAGCGTGATCCAGAAGCCGTGCTGGACGCCGGTCACGTCGGCCAGCGCGATGCCGATGCCCAGGCCGATGGCGCCGCGGATGCTGTTGTGCAGCCATACGGAGTGCGGCTCGACATGTGCGGCGGCGCGTTCCGTGGCGCTGGTCAGGCGACCAGTCGGGGATCCGGGCTCGCGGCCGAGCAGGCGGTCCGGCCAGCTGCGGTGATCGGCGGTCCGGGCGATGTCGACGTTCCGGGCGATCTGCAGGACGACGAAGGCCACCTCCTGAGCCCGGAAGGTGACGTCGAGGCTGTCGACCAAGGTGTCGAGGCCACGCCTGTCACCGGAGCCGCCGTCCGGCATCGGCAGCCGGTTGACTGCCCCGTCCTCCAGCGCGGTCAATGCCTGACGGAGTTCCTCCACCCCGGCGCGCAGGCGGTCCGGCGTGATGCGCGGGTCATCGAGCATCTCCGCCGCCAGTTCCAGTACGGCGGCAGCGGCCCTGCGCACCACCGATGACTGCCGGGTGCCCGTCGAACCGTCCTCGACGGCGGGGGCGGCCTCCGCGAGGATCGCGCTCAGCCAGGTCAGCTCGTCGACCAGGCGGACCAGTGCCCGGGACCCGGTGGACAGGCTGGTGGGCCGGTAGGGGGTGGCGGTGAACGCCTGCTGCAGCTTCTGTGTGCTCGACCTGGTCTCCTGGGCGCAGGCACGACACTCCCCGAAGGCGGGGCCGGCGGCACGGCCCGTGAAGTAGTCCGCATCGGTGCACAACTGCACCGCCGCAGCCCGGCAGACCCGAGCCGCCGGCGCGCTGAGCGGATCGGCCTGCGTCCTCGGCCCCAACAGCCGGACCACGATCACGGACGTCCCGGCCGCCAGCACCACGCCGATCAGCCGGTCGGGCAGCTGGGCCAGGGGAGCGGGCGCAGATACCGGCAGGATGAACGCCAACAGCAGCGACGTCGTGGTGCCGGCCAGGACCGAGCTGACCACGCCCGAGAAGAGCACGACGAAGCCCACCACCAGCGTTGCAGCAGTCGCGATCCAGACCGGCCGCGACGCGAGGGTGCCCAGTGAGACCAGCACCAGCCAGGCCGCGCCGAGCGCCGCATGCGCACGCAGCCGCTGCACCACGGGGCCGGTGTATTCGACCAGCAAGAGCATCGCGAACGCGCCGAACGCGGCGAAGGTGCCCGTGACCGGCGCGTGGAAGACCTGGGTGCACAGCGCGAAGAGGGACGGCATCACCACCGCGGTCCTGGCCGCCCGCCGCATGGCGGCAAGGCCCGGATCCCGGCGGCGCAGCCACGCGGTGAACTGACGCATCTGAATCATCGCAATCCTCCTCGGCGAGGTGGTGGCACGGCAACCAAGCAGTGTCTTCCATCCATCCTGAGCCGCGATGCACCGCAGTAGGGCAAGAACCTCGGGGCGACGCCACAGGCAGCGGCCACGGAGTGTCCGTCTTGACAGACGGACAGGGCGCCGGCGGCAGAGTCGTAAATGAGACGGGTGCCGTTGTCGGCCATCTGCTGGACAAGGAACGCCGCAGGACGGGAGATGCGCCGGCATCCGGCAGGAACCGGACCAGCTCCCCGGAGACGGACGGGATGTCGACGAGCAGCCGAAGCCGGCAGCAGACATTCGGCTGCCCGACCGAGGTGCAGTCCAGGGTCGTCTACAAGATCCGTACCGGGATCTCCTGGCGCGACCTGCCGGAACGCTACGGGCCGTGGCAGACGGTGTACACCCGCTTCCGCCGCTATGCCTTGGACGGCGTGTTCACCTGAGGGCGCTGTCACGTTGTTGGGTGTGTGAGTGTCTGATGGCGCCGTCGGGGCGTGATGGGCTTGCGCTTCGGACCTGAGGTCAGGCCGTGGTGGACCGGTCGACAGCGCCGGTGATCTGGTCCCGGACGGCGAAGCGAACGGTCATCTCGGCTAGGTCTCCGCAGTCTGCGGCCACCCGCCTGCGTCCTGCGGAACACTCCCGCGTCGGCGGGGAGGGCAGCTTGCAGTACCGCTGCGCATCCTTGGCCATCGGCACGATCGCCGCGGCCATCGACGGTCCCGTTCTGGGAGTGATTCCCGCCCCGGTCATTCCACTCATGCCGGCCCTGACCCTGCCGGCAACCGCGGCCGCCTTCACCACCAAGCTGCTCGGCACCCACCTCAGCCCCGCCGGACTTCCCGTCGCCACCTCCTGCTGCTCACCGTCGGCAACGCCACCAGCGGTGTCACGATCGGCGCCGACCTGCTGCCCTCCGCGGCCCGAGCCGTCTCCGCGCTGCTGCCCCCGGCGCCGCCGTTCGCATCATCACCGATCTGAGCTACTTCGACGGCGCGCATGCAGCAGGCCCCGTTGTCACACTGGCGCTGTGGGCCGTCGGCGCCGCGCTGCTGCTCGGCCTGTGTGGCAGTCCACCGCGGCGGCGCACGACGACCGCCGCCTGACGCGTGCACCCGAGCTGCACCAGCTGCTCCCGCTCCGCTACTCAGCTACTCCCGAGGAGATCGACCAATGGCTGCCAGCAACCTTGTTCTCATCGCCAACGCCGGTGGCGTCGGCCGTACGGTCCTCGAGCAGTTGCGCGGGCAAGACGTGCCGGTACGTGCCTTGGTTCACCACGACGACGATCGTGCGGCCGGGTTGCGGGTGTTCGGCGCGGAAGTCGTCGTCGGCGATCTGACCCGACCCGAATCAGTCGCGGCCGCGCTGCAGGGCGTCCGGCGGGTGTACTTCGCCCTGCCGGTATCGCCGGACCACCTGCTGGCGACGACCGTGATGGCCAGCCTGGCACGCGAGCACCGGGAACTGGACGCTCTGGTGGACATGTCGCAGATGACGGTGTCCCAGATGACCTCCACCAGCACCACGGAGTCCCACCAGCAGCGGCTGCACTGGCTGGCGGAACAGGTCCTGAACTGGTCGGGCCTGCCAGTGGTGCACATCCGGCCGACGTCGTTCCTGGACAACCCGCTGTTCACCTCGCTGGCGGCACAATCCATCCGGAAAAACGGAACGATCGAGCTGCCGTTCGGGACCGGGCGCACGTCGCCGGTCGCCGTGGACGACGTCGCCCGGGTGGTCTCCACTGTGCTGCGCGAGCCGGCCCCGCATATCGGTAACGTCTACGAGCTGACGGGGCCCCGCACGGTCAACATGAACGAGATGGCCGAAGAGTACTCACGGGCGTTGGGACGTCCGGTGTCCTACGTGGATGTGCCGCTGGAGTGGTGGCGAACCGAGGTGCTCGCCAAGGTGGGCCTGCCGCCGCACACCGAAGAGCACATCGCCACCATGGCCCGGCTGCACCGCGAGAACCGCTACGACCGTGCGTCCGACGACGTCGAGCGTGTGACGGGCGTACCCGCCCAGACGATCGAGGCGTTCGTGGCCGCCCACCAAGACTTCTACCTAGAAGACTCATGAAGATCTTGCGGAGGGGCCCGTAGTGCTCCAAAACTGCTTCACCGCTGCTGACCTCGGGCGACGTGCTCGTGAAGCGGTCGGGCATGATCGCTCATCGTGCTCGTACGGATGGTCTACTTGCTCGCCACACGGATCTTCACCTGGCTCGCTCTGCTGTGCCGATCTACTGCGGCCAAGAACGCGGAGGTCCTGATCCTGCGGCACGAGGTCGCGGTGTTGCGCCGCCAGGTCGCCGCGCCGAAGCCCACCTGGCCGGACCGGGCGCTGCTGACCGTGCTTGCCCGGCTCCAGCCCCGGGCACTGCGCGGCCACCGGATCGTCACCCCACGCACCCTGCTCGCCTGGCACCAGCGCCTGATCAAGAACAAGTGGACCCAGCCGCCCGCCCCGGGCCGCCCGCCGCTGTCCGACGAGCTCCGCCACCTGATCATCCGGCTCGGCAACGAGAACCCGCGGTGGGGTGCATGCCGCGTCCACGGCGAACTGCGCCGCCTTGGACACAGGATCAGCGCTGCCACCGTCCGCCGCATCCTGCGCGCTGCCGGCATCGGCCCGGCACCGCGCCGTCATCCGGCACGCCGCGAATGGGCTGCCTTCCTCAAGGCCCAGACCAGCGGCCTGCTCGCCACCGACTTCTTCCATGTGGACACCGTCGGCCCGCAGCGGCTGTACGCCCTGTTCGTGATGGAGGTACGCACCCGCACCGTGCACATCCTCGGCGTCACCGCCCACCCCACAGCGGCATGGGCCACGCAGCAGGCCCGCCAACTGGTGTGGCAGCTCGGCGACGTGCCGCCGACTTCCCTCACCTGATCCGCGACCGCGACGCGAAGTTCACCGCAGCCTTCGACGCAGTCCTCGCCGGCGAGGGCATCACCGTGACCAAGATCCCTCCCAGGAGCCCCAACGGCACCCCGCACGCAGAGCGGTTCATCCGCTCCGCGCGGCAGGAGTGTACCGACCGGGTCCTGATCTTCGACCGTGGCCACGCCGAGAAGGTCCTCCACGACTACGCCCGTCACTTCAACGCGCACCGGCCCCACCAAGGCCGAAACCAGCTCGCACCCCTCGACGACCCCAACGTCATCCCCCTGCCGGCAGCTCGGATCGAACGCCGACAAGCCGTCGCTGGCCTGATCAACGAGTACCGTCGAGCAGACTGACCACCTGACAAACCCCAGCTCACAGCCAGAGAAGCCAATTTGAAGCACTACGGTCTTTTTGCCCGAGTGAGAAGAAGGCCTCGTCCAGCACCTTGAAGTCGTCCGGCAGCGATGTCCTGGCCGGCGCTGTCATGCCGAACCGGCCGATCTTGACCGAGCCGATGTCCTTGATCTCGCCGCGTGCGTCGGCATAAAGCAGGTAGAACGTCGTCTTGAAGTGGTAGTCGTCCCAGTTGTCCCGGACCAGGAGTGCTTCTCCTGGTCGCGGGTAGTCAGGCCACGCACGGGCGGGCAGGACAGTGAACTGCACGGTTCCTCCGGAGGGCACCTTGACGTGCAACCGGGCACATCAGCACACGGGCATAACCCCCTGCGCGGCCGGCGCCGTTTCCCGGCGTCCCGGGAAACGGCGCCGGCCCTGCGGGCGTCAGGTGGCGGTGGGCCAGCTCCGCAGCAGGGCGGCGATCTTCCCGGCGGTGCAGGCCGGGTCCAGGAGCAGGTTCTTGAGGGCGAGGGCGTCCTCGCGGGCGGGTTTGACGGTGATCCCGGCTGCCTCGAGGTACATGACGCCGGTGGCGGCGGCGACGGCGAGGTTGGAGCGCTCCAGCCAGCGGCAGCGGCCCAGGGTGTGCACCAGGGCGGCGGCTTTGGCGTAGGGGCCGTCGTAGACGGGCTGCTCGAACAGTTCGGCCCGGTGGCGGGCGACCGCCGAGACCGGGACGCCGTAGTCGTCGGGGGCCGGGTCGTTCACGCCGGCGGCTTCGGCGACCTGCAGGATCCAGGGGACGTCGATGTGCAGGTCCATCAGGCGGCGCGCGCTCCCTGAGGCGTGTGCTGGGCGTCTTCGGCTTCGTCGAAGAGTGCCTGGTGTTCGGCCAGGAAGCGGGCGGCGGCGTCCACCGCGCGGGCGCGCAGGCCGCTGGCGTCGTCCTGGACCAGGCGGGCGAGGTAGTCGCCGATACTCAGTCCCAGGTCGGCGGCGCGTTTCTTCGCGAGTTCCGCGACGTCCTCGTCCACGCGCGCGCCCAGTTGTGTCTTCGCCATACCCGCATGGTAACAGCTGTTACCGCTCTGATCCGGGCGGCCGTGCCGGAGCGGCGGTCCCGCGCGTCCTCGTCCGAGGGAAAGGACCCGCACTCACGAAGGTGCATCCGGTCCTCTCTGGCCTCTGACCTGCGACCTCGAGTTGAGCGGATACTCAGTCCCGCCCGGCGGGACGATGGTCGGAGGCGGCTGACCACCGGTCCCGGCGGCCGGGACGCCTCCGCGTCCCGGCAGGACGGTCGGGGGCCGTTCGGCGTCTGCCGCAAGCACTCGCGGGCGGTGCCGCAGGCCGCCGGATACAGGGTGGTCGCCGTGTCCGTGTGCCAGCCCTGGCCGCCGTGCCAGCGCCGGGCGAAGTCGGCGACGCGGTGGGCGAGGACGTCGCGGCGTGGAAGGGGGTTCTGTCCTGCGCGGGCGCAGGGGCACTGTCACGTTGACTGACCGGGTGGGATGATCTTCTGGTTGGTCATGCTGGGAGGGGCCGTCCGTGGACAGCGTGCCGCCGTCGTACAAGGGGCACCGGTACCCGGTCGAGATCATCGCGCACTGCGTGTGGCTGTACCACCGCTTCCCGCTGTCGTTCCGCGAGGTCGAGGAGCTGATGCTCGAGCGTGGTGTGACCGTCTCGTACGAGACCGTCCGGCGCTGGTGCGCCAAGTTCGGGCAGGCCTACACCAACGGCCTGCGCCGCCGGCGGCCCCGGCCCGGAGACAAGTGGCACCTGGACGAGGCCTTCATCAAGATCAACGACGAGCGGAAGTACCTGTGGCGGGCCGTCGACGCCGACGGCACCGTCCTGGACATCCTCGTACAGTCCCGCAGGGACAAGGCCGCGGCCCGGCGCTTCTTCCGCAGGCTGCTGAAGACGACCCGCACGGTGCCACGGGTGATCGTCACCGACAAGCTCCGCTCCTACGGCGCGGCCCACCGCGAGGTCATGCCTTCCGTCGAGCACCGCTCGCACAAGGGCCTGACCAACCGGGCCGAGAACAGTCATCAGCCCACCCGGCAGCGTGAACGCGCGATGAAGGGCTTCCGCAGCGTCGGCGGAGCCCAGCGGTTCCTGTCCGCGTTCAGCGGCATCTCACCCCACTTCCGGCCCCGCCGCCACCTGATGACCGCCCCGGCTACCGAGCCGAGATGACCATCCGCTTCGCGATCTGGGACCAGATCACCGGCGCCGCCGGCCAGCCCGCCGAGGCCTGAGCACCGGCCCGGAACCCGGCCCCCACCACGCCCCGACGCGCCGTCAGAGACCCACGCACCCAACAACGTGACAGCACCAGCGCAGAAGTTCCTGGATCCGCTGGTCGAGCCCGTCCTTGCGCCACAGCGTGAAGTAGTAGAACACCGCCGACCAGGCCGGCAGGTCATGGGGTAGATAGCGCCACTGGCAGCCGGTCCGGTTCTGGTAGAAGATCGCGTTCACGACCTCCCGGAGAGCACAGGTCCCGGGGTCTCCCGTCGCCGACCGCTTCACCCGGTCCTGTTTCCAGGCCGTGATCATCGGCTCGATCAATGCCCACTGCTCGTCCGATAAGTCGCTCGGATACGGCTCACGCTCCATGCCGACATCCGAGCATGCACATGCCCAATCGCTGCCCCGAACGGCAACCAGTCACACGAACGAGCGATCACGAACCCAGAGAGATGGGACTTAACGCCCTCTCAGAGCGTGACCTGCTGGCCGGTCCGTGCCGCGTCCCGGACCTGGTCCAGCATGCGGTGCCGCCGGACGGCGTGCAGGAAGTCGGGCACGCCCTCCGTGTCCGGCGCAAGGCTTCCTTTGATCTGCTCACGCAGAAGCGCGTACTGGTGGGCGACGTGGTAGGCGGGCTCGCCGGATCGCCCAATCCACTGCGTCAGCGACCGCTCGTAGCGGACGGGAACCGGAAGTTCGGTCAACGTGCCATCGTTGCCTCGGGCGCCGTACAGCCGCAGACGCCCCGACCACCACTGGGCCTGATCGGCCTTGACGACGAGATCGCCCTTTGTGCCGTTGATCTCCCAGTGGAACGCGGTGGCGCGGGACGTGCCGCCGCGGAAGTGCACCGCGGCCACGGCCCCCGATCGAAGCAGACCGGCGACGGCGATCTGGTCCTCGGCACTCTTGGCCGCGACCGCCCCGCTCGTCACATGGGTGACCTCGGGACGCAGGTTCTCGATATGAGCCGACACCTTGCGAAACTCCCCGAGCACCATGGCCAGCGCGTCGACCGAGTGCCCGAAGGGAATCGACAGCAACGTGGCACCGCTCCTGGCGTCCAGCAGGTACGCATGGCTGTCGTCATACGTGGCGCCCCAGCGGTCGCCCGACCCGGGCATGCTGGTCGACAGCACCCGCCCCACGTAGCCCCCGGCGACCAGGTCCCGCAGATACCGAAGCGGCGGAGCCGACCGGGCCTGCAGGCCGACGGCCGTCAGCACCCCCCGGCGGTGAGCACGGGCGGCCAGTTCCTCGGCCTGCGCGAGATCGGCACCGAGCGGCCACTCACTGAACACCGTCTTCCCTGCCCCGATCGCAGGGCGGACGAGTTCCAGGTGCTGCGGAACCCTCACCGTCACGACCACGAGATCGACTTCCTCACAGCGAGCCAGGTCCTCTGCGCTGCTGAAGGTCAGCGGTACCGCGTACTTCTCGCCGGCCGCACGTGCCGACTCGGTGCTGCTGGCGCTCAGGGCCCGCACCTCGTATCCGTCGAGCCCCGCAAGGGCCGGCACATGGGCGGTGGCCGCCCACCCGCCGCTCGCGCTCAGACCTACGACACCGACGCGAGTCGGCTCCTGATGAGGGGAAGTCGAGATCATGTGTACGCCCTGCGGGCTCCCGTCTCGGCGGGCTCGGCCGCGTCCACCGCGCCCCTGGCAATCCCCAGCTGCCAGGCCATAGCCCGCGCCGACAAACCCTCAGCCCGGTACAACCGACGGATCTCAGCCCAGTCCTGCACGTGGATCACCTCTCCTCCTGACTCCGTCAGAATGATCAAAAGATCGCAGACCGGCCCGCTCTTGATCCGCCGCCCGTGGCCCACATTTCACCCGGTGCCGACAGCAGATGAACAGGTGGCGATGGCCGCCGGTGCCGGTCTGGACCCAGGTTCAGTCGTAGTAGCGCGGCCCCTTCGCGCCCGGGCCGGCGCTTTGCCGGTGCCGGGCCGCGTCGGACAGGCGGCCTGCGAGGATGCCCGCGCGGATCGGAGTGCGGCGGCCATTGACCGGTGCCCGTGTGGAGCAGGCAACGGCAAGGACGTAGCCGATGCCGCGCGTCTCCAGGGCAGTCCTCAGCCCGGGGCCCTGGCCGTAGGCTTCACAGCCGGTCACCCACGACGAGGTGATCCCGCCGTCCGGTGCGGCGGCTGGCACTGGCGTCGTAGAGACGCGCATGCTGTCAAGCCGGTCAGATCTGGACACCGGGCCGGTGCTGCGGCCCGCGAGGGCCGTAGTCGATGTCCGCCATGAGGTGCCCGGATTCAATGGCAGTCGGCGGGGCGTCGTACTTGTCCATGATCGCCTCGATGAAGACCAGGCTGTCGTGCGGTGCTGCCAGCGCGTCCTTCAGCTCGGCTGCGGTCTTCACGACAGCTGTCCGGGCGTTCGTCCCCGGATGGAGGACCTTCGGCAGGTCGGCATACGCCCAGTTGGCGATGTCGTTGAAGCCTCCGTCCCTGCCGCAGATGGTTCGCTCGATGGTGTAGCCGCCGTTGTTGATCAGGAAGATGACGGGCTTGAGGTCGTGCCTGAGCATCGTCGACACCTCCTGCGCCGTGAGCTGGAAGTTCCGTATCGTTTATGCGGCAGGGGCGAGGCAAGCGCAAACGGAATCCTCACTCTCCGTAATCACGCTCGCCCCGGCGGGCACCGGCACCCAGCTGCGATGGTTTCCTGCATTCGAGCCGTTCTTGCGGCAGGAATCCTGCGTCCTGACGGCCCCGCGAAGCCCGGACTTCCACTGTGGGATCCGGGCCCCACACCGGGCGGGCCGTGGCCGGAAGGCCGGATCATGACCTACGCCAACCATCAGAACGAGATCTGCTTCGACGGACCGCGCGGCGTGGTGCCCAGCCTGCTGATGACCTCCGACGATCCGGAGCCGCCGACCGAGGCGGCGATGCCGCCCGCGGTGCGCTCCTACGTGGTCGGCGGTGCGGGCAACGAGTACCCAGCGGGCCAACGTCACCGCGTTCGAGCAGTGGGGCCTCATCCCGCGCATAATGGTCAGCCCCACCCAGCGCGACCTGTCCGTCGACCTGTTCGGGATGCGCCTGCCCACACCGCTGCTCACGGCCCCGGTCGGCGTGCTCGGTCTGTGCCCCCGAAACGGCCACGGCAACCTCGCCGCCGCCCACCCCGAACCGAGCCGGCCATCCGGCGGGCGCCGCCGCAGGTCCGGGAGCGTGGGTCAGTAACGAGCCATCGGTCTGCTGGACTTGATCGCCACGATCAGTTGCGCCGGCCCGGCCTGCTCTCGCCTCAGCGGGTGGCCGGTGGTTCGCGCACCAACGCTGACGCCGCGCGGTCGAGTACGAGGCCGAAGGCCGAGATCCTGGCGTCGGCCGGGCGCTCCGAAGTCGATGGGTGCACGAGGTGCGATTACCATGGGCGCATGAGCCCATGGGGCTTGAATGAGGGCCTTGAACCTTGAACAAGGACTCACGCCCAGGGCCCGGGCGTTCAGTGGCGCCGGCGCTTGCCGGCCGGACGCCTTACGCCGTCTCACCATGCGCTTCTCAGCATCGTCAGGGAGCATTGTCATGGCTGCTCAGTCCGCCTCAATCGTCCTGGAGCGCCCGGCGCAGGAGTTCGCCGACGCGACCTCGAAGCATCCCTTCCTGTACGAGATGGGGCCCGCCGAAGCGCGCAAGGTCCTCGACGACCTTCAAGCCGCGCCGGTCGACAAGCTGCCGGCCGACGAGGAGTGGATCACCATACCGGCCGTGGTGGGCGACGTGCGGGTGCGCATCGTCACACCGCAGGGCGTCACCGGAACGCTGCCCGTCGTGCTGTACATGCACGGCGGCGGCTGGGTACTGGGCAACGCCGGCACCCACGACCGGCTGGTGCGGGAGCTGGCGGTCGGCGCCCGTACAGCCGTGGCCTTCGTGGAGTACACGCCCTCGCCGGAGGCGCACTACCCCGTGGCCATCGAACAGGGCTACGCCACCGCGCAGTGGATCACGCGTGAGGGAGCGTCCAAGGGGCTGGACGCCCAGCGCATGGCGGTGGCCGGCGAGTCGGTCGGCGGGAACATGACCGCGGCGCTCGCCCTGATGGCCGAGGAGCGCGGCGACGTCAGGTTCGTCCACCAGTCGATGTACTACCCGGTCACGGACGCGGCGATGGACACCGACTCCTACGACCAGTTCGCCACCGGCTACTACCTCAGCCGAAAGCTGATGGAGTGGTTCTGGGACGCCTACACCACCGACCCCAAACAGCGCGCGGAGATCACCGCATCCCCCAACCGGGCCGCACCCGAACAGCTCGCCGGCCTGCCACCCGCCCTGCTGCTCGTCGACGAGGCCGACGTGCTACGCGACGAGGGCGAGGCGTACGCCGCCAAGCTCCGCGCCGCCGGCGTCCCGGTCACCACGGTGCGCTACGACGGCACGGTGCACGACTTCATGATGATCAACTCGCTCAGCCAGTCCAAGGCCACCCGAGCGGCCATCGACCAGGCCGTCACATTCCTGCGCGACGCCCTCGGAACAGATCCCGGAACGGCTTAGGAGAGCGGGCTTGTGACCGGCGAGGGCCCTCGGGCAGCCGGTCGTCCGGCGGCGGTGGCAGCAACAGGACCGGATGCAGGTCGAAGGTCAGGAATCGTCTGTCCAACCCGGCCGGACGAGGCGTGGCTGCCGCTTCGGCGTCGTACTCGGCGACGATCCGCAGCTTGTATCCGCGGAGAACGCCCGCCGCTTCGGGCGGTGCGCCGGATCCGATCCGCAGCCACGGGGGGGTCGTGCCGGCCATGCCGGGGTTACTCCTGTCTGTCTCGCCCTTCCAGCCCAACCCGGCAAAGCGGGCGTCTCGGCCAAGGCTGTCGGAGCGGGCTCCGGCCCGCGGCGGCACACTGGAGCGCCCGGAACAACAGCCACCTGGTCGTACTGCGGTACGACGAGGTCCGCACCGAGGCCGACCCGCGTGCCGCCGTGCTCGCCTTCTACGAAAGCGCGTACCGGGCCGGTGCCCGACGCGCCGGATGGCAGATCGAGCGGATGGCATGCCCGGGCGGGGCGACGGACCCGCACCTGCGGCTCCCCGGGCCCGATCCCGCTTCCGGCTGAGGCCCGGCAGCAGCCGCGAATCCCGCGCCGGCGTGGCCACCCGGGCACCGCCCCGTTCAGATGTCGGTGCGCGCCAGCTCGCCCCTGAGCAGGCCCGTCGCCTGACCCACCTCGATGAGGTAGCCGTCCGGATCGCGCAGATAGCAGCGCAACTCGGCGCGACGGTCGACGGGCGGGGTGAGGAACTCCGCTCCCTTCGCGACGGCCGTGTCGTAGAAGCGGTGAATGTCGGCCACCCGCACATTCAGAAAGCTGGAGGCGGTGTGGGGGTCGTCCGGCGGGCGCAGTACGACGTCGGGCTTGTCGTCGGTGGGACCGCCGCCGGGGTTCAGGATGATCCAGCCGTTGGCGACCTTGATGATGCAGGGGTTCTCCTCCAGCACCACCGTTCCCCCCAGCACGTCGGCGTAGAACGCCCGGGAGCGCGGCACATCGGAGACGGTGAAGAAGTGTGTGAGCACCAGCCCCTCGGCCGGCGCAGGAAGATCGTTCGGATTCATCCGCCGCTCCCGCTCGGGATCGGCGGCAAGGGAGGCCGTGCGGCGGACCGGAGCCGCGCCGGGCAACCGCCGACCGCAGGTGCATTTGTGTAGTTGGACATACGCCGAGAGTAAGGTCCGGCCGGCCGCGCGGCACCCGCACGCCGGCCTGGCCTCCTTCCCGCGCCCCGGGTTGAGATATCCACCACGACGCGGACGACGTCGTGGGCGCGAGCACGGCCGTTGCCCAGACGCCAGGGGCGCGCCGGCCCGTCCCGCCGGCGAGACAGGAAGAGCAGCTGCTTTGGAGGCCTGCCGCGTAGACATGCTGGGAGCGTATGGCTGGGGTACGGTCCGAATACGGCGTAGGTGCGTGGACTTCGCAGCCGACGGACAGGCCGGTGGCCGGCACGCGCCCGAGGAGTGCCTATGTCTCAGCAGACAAACATCGCCGCACAGACTGCTTTCGGAGAGGCCGTCGTCACCGGCAACCTCGACGCCCTCGACGAGATCGTCGCACCCGACTCGATCGATCATGACCCCGCCCCAGGACAGGTGCCGGGACCCGAAGGGTACAAGGCCATGTTCGGCGAGTTGCGAGCAGCCTTTCCCGACTTGCACGTCGAGGTGGAGCATCTGGTGGCTACCGACGACGAGTTGGCCTTCGCCTACACCATCACCGGGACGCATCTGGGAACACTGATGGGGCAACCGGCGACCGGCAAGAAGGTGAGCTACCGAGGCATGCAGATCAGCCGCTTCGACAGCGACGGCAAGCTCGTCGAACGCTGGGGAAGCAGCGACGAACTTGGTATGCTCCGTCAACTCGGCCTCGCCGAGGTGTGACCCCGCCGAGCGGGCGTTCCCGACGATACCGAGACCGACCAGCCCGCAGGCGGTCGGCCCCTTTCGCGTCTGCTCGGCGAACCGACGAAGACTTTGGATCTTCTACTTGAGGTATCTTGCCCTGCGCCAGTTCCGCGGGCACACGAACACCTCAGACCGCGTCCTACGGACGCTGTCACGTTGGTTGACCGGCCAAGGCCACCGGGTCTCGGCTCCCACGGTTGGTCGACTGCTACGGGAGAACGGCTTCAGCCTCCAGGTCAAAGAATCACCATGTTGATTCTTTACAAGCCCTAGGCGGGGCTCAGCGGTTCCTGTCCGCGTTCAGTGGCATCTCACCCCACTTCCGGCCCCACCGCCACCTGATGACAGTCCCCGACCACCGCGCCGAGATGACCGTCCGCTTCGCGCTCTGGGACCAGATCACCGGCGCCACCGCCCCGCCCACCACAGCGTGACCAGGCCCCGCCCCTACACGCCCTGACGCGCCCTCAATTGATCATGTGCTGCTCGAAAAGTCATCGCTGCACGTCACGCCGCATATCTGTACTCGTTGATCAGGCCGCCCAGGATCCGGGTCCGCAGCACTCGGTGGGTGTCGAGGTCGTGCACTGCGACGTCGGACTGATTCCGGACATCAGGGGGTAGTTGCTGCCGGGCCTGGTGAGGGCGGTGCGCGTTGTCGTGCCGTGGGTAAGCCGCCAGGACGTGGCGGGCGTGGGCCTCGACCACGATCAGGACGTGGTCGAGCACCTCACGGCGGATGCCGCCAATGCTCCTCTCGCCGTGGGCGTTCAGCCGGGGAGCCCGCCGGGCACTCAAGATCACCTCCAGCTCCTCGGCCTCGAAGGCCGCGTCGAACGCCGCACCGTACCTGCCGTCGCGGTCCTGCAGCGGGAACCGCAAAGACTGCCTGCGCCTGCCCAGGGCGGCGGTGAGGTTCCGCGCCCGTTGCACGGCCCACTCCCGGGTCGGGCGGGCGGTGACTCCGGTGATGCGCAGGCGCCTCGTGCCGTGCTCGAGGAGCACCGGTGCGTACAGCCTCGTGCCGAGCGCGGTGTCGAGGTGGAGGAAGTCCGCCGCGATGATGCCCCCGGCCCGGGCGGCCAGGAACTCGCGCCAGGTCGGGCCGGAGCGACGAGGCGCCGGGCCGGTGCCCGCGGCGTGGAGGATTTCCCGGACCGTCGATGCGGCGATCCGATGCCCGAGTCGGGCCAACTCCCCTTGGATGCGCCGGTGGCCCCACCGCGGATTCTCCTGGGACAGCCGCAAAACGAGCGTCCTGATCGCTGCTGGGGTGGGTGGGCGTTCGGTGCGTCGGCGTGCGGTGTAGTCCCACGTGGCGGCGATGCACCTGCGATGCCAGGCGGGCAGGGTGGCGGGGGTGACCGGGAAGACCTCCCGCCGGCGTCGCCGGGGTATCAGCGCGGACAGGGCGGCGAACCAGAACCGGTCGGCCGGCTCGTAGCGGACCGGGCCGGCCAGTTGCCGGCGCAGGACCGCGTTTTCGTGCCGCGGCACGAGCAGTTCCGCGTCCTTGGTGGTTTCGCGGCGCAGCAGCACCGACGGGACGGACAGCAACCTCCGGGCCACCTTGTACAGCAAGGATACGATCACGCGGACATGCTCCCAGCGGCCGAACCGCACCACTCCCACCTGCGGCGACGACTTTTCGAGCGGCACAGCATCCGCCGCGAACTCCAACGCATCCACCTCGGCACCTTCACCGGCCCCGCCGGAACCTTCCAGCAGGTCACCGCCCTGACCAAGCCCCAACGAGACCTGCTCGCCAAGCTCCAGATCCCCGCCCCGAAGCAGGTCGTCTCCCTTCAGCCCGCATCCCGCTGACCAGCGACAACACCACCGCCCAGAGAAACGCCCTCCAGGCGGCCATACCCATGTCCACGCAGGTCAGACCCTGAATTCGCCGCCCCAGGCCCCCGAATTACGTCGAACCCGGGCCCGGGCGACCTTGCCCGCCCAGGGCTCGGCGTCTATGAACGGACGCCGCTTGTACTGCGGCACAGAATACGGATTTCCGGATTCCGTGCCTTGGCGTTCAGTGGCGCGCTGCGTACTCCGGCGGGATCCCCGGCCGGTCCTTCGGCAGCAGCACACGCAGGGCACCCGGTCGGATTGCGCACAGGACGGGGAGAGGAAGCCGCACCGCTTCGCCGTCGAGGCCTGCGTCCAGGTGCCGGACGTCACCGTGCAGCGTGATGCCGGGAGCCGACCAGACGGCAATCCCTTCATCTGGCGGGTCGGCACCGCGCTTGTGCTGTCGCAGTTCGTCGCGTAGGTGCCGCAGGAGGTCTGGGGGCGCCTGCGCCGGGCGTTTGAGGACGATGGCGCCCAGCTGTCCCGTGGTGAGTGAGAAGCGACGCCCCAGCCAGCGCGGTGTGGCCAGGTGGTAGGGGTTGTTGGAGATCAGCACCGCCTGCGGGAACTCGACGGTCCCCCAGGGGGTGTCCACGCGGGCCTCGACCCACTGCCTGCCCTTGAGATAGTCGGGGGCCACCGTGGCGAACGCGCGGGGCTTGTCATCCCGGTACCCGGGCTCCAGCAGGGCGTCTGCGTACATGCCGAAGGAGACGTTGTTGACGAAGACACGCGAGCCGAGCATCCCCAGGTCCACCTGTGCGGGCTCACCGTCGACCAGGGCGTCCAGTGCTTGCCCCGGATCGCGGAGGTCGAGGCCGAGGTCCCGGGCGAAGTGGTTTCGGGTGCCCGCCGGGACCACGACCAGCGACCGGCCCGTGTCAGCGGCCACTGCGGCGACCGCCGACACGGTGCCGTCGCCGCCCACGACTCCCAGCACCTGTGCCCCCTGCTGGACCGCGTTCCT
This sequence comes from Streptomyces chlorus, assembly GCF_042655885.1. NCBI lineage: Bacteria > Bacillati > Actinomycetota > Actinomycetes > Kitasatosporales > Streptomycetaceae > Streptomyces > Streptomyces chlorus. The sequence goes on along the minus strand of NZ_JBHSOA010000035.1, from coordinate 196,320 downwards.
CGCGAGCGACGCCGCGTCCCGTTCCACGCTGGTCGTCCAGACCTGGGCATCCATGTCCTCGGCCCGCTGGGTCAGGCCGTAACGAGCAGTCTTGCCGCCGCCCGAGCGTGGGTTCGTCACGATCACCACCCGGGCACGTGTCCGAGCACCAGCCATCACCGCACCCGCTTTCGCCGTTCAGGGCGGCCTCCGGCCACCCGGTTGGCCCAGGACATCGCTGCCTCCTGACGGCGTTTGGGCGGCACTGTGCAGCGCTGGCCGGCGGCGCATCCGTGCGCTGCGGCAGCGTGGCAGATGCTGCGTGCCGCAGACGTCCGGTACGGCGGACGCCGCATCAGCGGGGCGCCGGAGTCTTTGCCGCTATCAGTGCTGGGGGTGCGGTTGAGAGCGGAACAGAGGCCGCCGCGCGGCAGTGGCTCCGGGAGCGACACGGCCGACTTCGATGCGCATCCTGATGGCGTGGAACACCTCGATCACGCCGAGGACGATGGCCATGATGCCCGCCGCCAGGGTGAGCGCGCCGATCGAGGCGAACGGCGAGACGATCAGCACGATGCCTGCCAGCATGCCGATGATTCCGGTGAAGAACATCCAGCCTCGCGCCGGCGTGTCCGGGGCGGAGGCCGCTGTGGCCGTCACCATGGTGCCGCGCAGCAGCCAGCTGAAGCCGATCCACAGGGCGAGCAGCAGGACCGACTGCAGGGTGCCGCGAAAGCAGATCAGTCCGAGCAGGACGGATAGCGCGCCCGTGAGGAAATGCAGCGCACGAAGATGCCCGGGGATGTGCGTGCCGAAGGCGGCGGCCAGCTGGAAGACACCGATGACCAGCAGATAGATGCCGAAGAGCACGCCGACGACGCGCAGCGTCTCCGCCGGCCAGGCAAGGACCACGACGCCGAGGGCGATGGCAGCCAGGCCCGTGGTCAGAAGGATCTGCCAGCCCATGTTCGCCAAGGCCGCCAGGCTTCCGCCGAGGGAGGCATCTTGTGGCTCGGTGCCGTGCGGGGCCGAGCCGGTGCCTGAGGGGAAATCGGAGGGAGACGTCATGCCGGCTCACCCTTCCGGAAACAGCGGGGGCGGATCGGTTCCCCTCCATCGTCACCCCGCCCGGCCCCATATCGCATGGCGAGGACGGAGGTGGTCAAGTGAGACCTGCTGTGTCGGTGCCGTCGCCCGGGGTGCCGCTTCGCGCGATCTCCCCGTGTGGCACTGTCACATTGGCTGACCGGGTGGGATGATCTTCTGGTCGGTCATGCGGGGAGGGGCCGTTCGTGGACAGCGCGCCGCCGTCGTACCAGGGGCACCGGTACCCGGTCGAGGGGCGTGGTGGAGGCCGCAGCGCCGTCGTACAAGGGGTTCCGGTATCCGGCGGAAATCATCTCCCACGTGGTGTGGCTGTATCACCGCCTCCCGCTCAGCTTCCGCGAGGTCGAGGAGCTCCTCCTCGCCCGCGGCACCATCGTCTCCCACGAGACCATCCGGCAGTGGTGCACCCGGTTCGGACCCCAGTACGCGGCCGGACTACGCCGCGGCAGGCCCCAGGCCGGTGACAAGTGGCACCTCGACGAGGTCTACCTAAAGATCAACGGCGCGTGGCGGTACCTGTGGCGCGCGGTCGACACTCGGAGAGTTACGCGTTGGCCGCCCCATGACCAGGGGCTATGCGGAGATCGCTGCTACACCACTCGGCAGGACACCATCTGGACCCGCACGGACTCGTGCTCACCCTGCTGAAGACTCTGCTGCCATTTTCACCCGTCGAATCTCGGTTGCTCACAAGCATCCCGCTGTCCGCATCTATAGGGGTTTGACCCAGCGTCGCCAGTGGTTCTCGCGATGGTAGCCACCCGCGGCCCAGGTGTGGTGGGCCTGTGGGTTGGCTTCCAGGACCATGGCGTCGACGCGTCGCCCGCCCAGGGCGGCGAAGCGTTGTTCTGCGGCTTCCAGCAGGGCGGTGGCGATGCCTTGGCGACGGTGGTCGGGGTGTACGGCCAGTCGGTAGGCGGAGCATCGCCATCCGTCGAAGCCGGCTATGACGGTTCCGGTGAGGATGCCGTCGCGCTCTGCGAGGAGCAGGGCTTCGGGGTCTCGTGTGATGAGGCGGGCCACTCCGTCGTGGTCGTCGCTGATACTCGTCCCTTCCGCGGCGTCGCGCCAGAACTGCAGCACGGTGTCGATGTCCTCGGGCGTCGCGGCCCGTATACGCAGCTCGGTCATGCGCCGATCCCAGCACGCGGCCCGGCCCGCGACACGGAATTCCACGATCCGGACGCGTCGCACGTCCGCAAGCCACCGGCCCGCACGGACGCCCGGCCCGCATGCCGCCCGTCCCGGCGCGTACGCCGCAACAGCGGTCACGCCATGGAGCCCGCCCACGCGTGTCACTCGTGCGCGATCGCCTCCAGGACGTTCATCCGCGACGCGCGCAGGGCCGGCAGGAGTGCCGCCGCGATGCCGACCACCGCCGCACCGATGACGACCGCCACGATGGTGCCCCAGGGGATCGCGAGCGCGGTCATGCCCTGCAGTGCCAGCACCCGGTGTATGCAGACGCCCCACACCAGCCCCAGCACGAGGCCCAGCACCGCGCCGAACACCGCGATCACCACCGACTCCAGCCGGATCATCCGCCGCAGCTGCCGCCGGCTCAGCCCGATGGCCCGCAGCAGCCCGATCTCCCGGGTGCGCTCCACCACCGACAGCGCCAGGGTGTTGACCACACCGAGCACCGCGATGATGATCGCCAGCCCCAGGAGGGCGTAGACAAGGTAGAGCAGGACCGCGATCTGGTCATGCACGAGGTCCTTGTAGTCGGCCTGGTCACGTACCTGGACCTGCGGATACGGGTCGAGCGTCGTCTCCAGCCGGTCACGGAGCTCATCCGCGCTTGTGCCGTCGGCGGCGTTCACGTACAGCGCGGAGTCCTGCCCGCCGGGCACGTACTTCTCGACCGCCGCGATACCGAGGAACAGTCCGCCCTGCACGCCGAAGCCCTCGCCGCTTTCCATGTCGGTGAGGGCGCCCACGGTCACCTCGGTGCGCTGCCCGCCCGGGAACTCGACAGGGAGCACGCTGCCCGTCCGGACGCCGTGATCCCCGGCGAATCCGGCGTCCATGGCGATGCCGCCGTCGGCCAGCGCCGCCGCCGTGCCGCCGCTCGCGTAGGTGATCCGGGCGACGTCGTCGACCCGGTCGTCGTACCCGGCGGCGGTCGTCTCGATCCGCTCCCCGTCCGGCAGCCGCACCGCCACCGGCGCGAACCGCTGCCGGACGACGGCGCCCACGCCCTCCGTGTCCCGCACCTGTTCGGTGACCTCCTGGGAGAACGGCAGGAAGTTGGCGTTCTGGATGACGAAATCGGCGCCCAGCGTCTTGTCGATCTGCTCGTCGAAGGAGCGGGACATGGAGGTGCCGGCCACCGACATGCCGCCGACCAGGGCGAGTCCCACCATCAGCGCGGCGGCGGTGGCACCCGTACGGCGGGGATTGCGCAGGGCGTTGCGCTGGCTCATCCTCCCGACCGGTCCGAACAGGGCGGGGAAGGCCCCGCCCAGCACCCGGATCACCGGCCGCACCAGCAACGGACCGGCGACAACGGTCGCGATCAGGGTCAGCACGACGCCCAGCCCCAGCAGGGACGCCGCCGGCCCCGTCCCGGTCGAGACGGCGCAGCCCACCAGGGCGGCCGCGCCGAGCGCCCCGACGACGGAACCCACCACCGCGCGGGTCCGCAACGGCCGGCCCACCCCGGCGACCTCGGCGTCGGCGAGGGCGGCCATCGGGGACACCTCTGCCGCGCGGCGGGCCGGAAGGTACGCCGCCACGAAGGTGACCCCGACCCCGACCACATACGCCGTGACGGGCGTGACCCACCCGATGACCATCTCCGTGGTGTTCAGGCTCATGCCGAAGAAGCTCATCAGCCGGATCAGCCCGTAGGCGAGCCCGATACCGGCCGCCATGCCCAATGTCGAGCCGAACAGGCCGAGCAGCACCGCCTCGGTGAGCACCGAGCGGCGCACCTGCCGCCGGTCGGCGCCGAGCGCCCGCAGCAGCCCGAGTTCACGGGTGCGCTGCGCGATCAGCATCGAGAAAGTGTTGACGATCAGGAAGATGCCGACGAGTACGGCGATCCCGGCGAAGCCGAGCATCACGTACTTGATCACGTCGAGGAACTCGCCCAGCTCGTCGGTGGCCGTCGCGGCCTGCTCCTCGGCCGTCTCCACCCGGTAGGTGCCGGCGCCGAGCGCCTCGGTGACACGATGGTCGACCTCCTCGGCGGTCACGCCCGGCCCCGCCTCGACGGCGATGCTCGTGGCCCGGTCCGCCGAGCCCAGCAGCTCGACGGCGGCGACCTCGGGATCGAGGAAGACGAGGGCCGCGCCCGGGTTGGGGGTGGTGAAGGCGGCGATCCCGACGATCTCGACGCGGAAGGTGCCCGGCTGCGCCTGCACCGACAGGGTGTCGCCGATCGCCACGTCCTCGGCGTCGGCGGTGTCCGCGTCCAGCACGGCCTCCCCGGCACCGCGCGGGGCGCGGCCGGAGGACAGCTCCACGCCACTGCGTTCGCCGGGGGACCATTCCACCGCACGTGTCGGTGCGCCGGTCGTCGGCCCCACCGGCTCGTTGCCGCTGTCGACGACCGTGATGTTCCCGACCCTGACGTCCGGGTGGGCGGACCCGACCCCCTCGACCCCGGCCAGCCGCTCGGCGAGCGAGGCCGGCACGGTCCGGACCTGGCCGGTGGGCACGGCCGCTTCCAGGTCGTCCGGGGGCGACACGGTCACGTCGGTGGAAGTGGATGCGAAGAGCCGGTCGAAGGTACGTGCGACAGTGTCGGAGAAGATCAGGCTGCCCGTGACGAACGCCACGGACAGGACGACAGCCAGCGCGGACAGCAGCAGCCGTCCCTTGTGGGCGAGGAAGCTCCTGAGCGTCGCCCACAGCACGGTCTCAGTCCTTGCCGGAGGCCGGCTTGTCCAGCACGGTCTCAGTCCTTGCCGGGGTTGGCTCGTCGGACCGCACGGCATCCCCGGTGGAGGGGCCTGTTTCGGGAGCGGGGTCCGGGGCACGGTGGGAAGCCGGGCCGGGGGCGAGGCCGGAAGCCGGTTCCGGGGTGAGGCCCGAGGCCGGGTCCGGGGCGAGGTCGGAAGCGCGGCCCGGATTCGGGATGCCGCCGTCGGACTGGGCGCGGGTCACGTCGAATTGTTTCATCCGATCGAGCACCGCCTGTGCCGTGGGCTGATCCATCTCGTCGACGATCCGTCCGTCGGCCAGGAACAGCACCAGATCGGAGTGGGTGGCGGCGCCGGGGTCGTGGGTGACCATCACCACGGTCTGGTGCAGTCGGTCCACGGCCTCGCGCAGAAAACCGAGCACCTCCAGCCCCGCGCGCGAGTCGAGATTGCCGGTCGGCTCGTCCGCGAAGATCAGCTCGGGCCGGGAGGCCAGCGCCCGCGCACACGCCACGCGCTGCTGCTGGCCGCCGGACAACTGCGCCGGCCGGTGCCCGAGCCGGTCCCGCAGCCCCAGCGTGTCGATGACCTGGTCCAGCCACTTCTCATCGGGCTTCCGGCCCGCGATGTCCATGGGGAGCGTGATGTTCTCCAGCGCGTTCAGCGTCGGGATGAGATTGAACGACTGGAACATGAAACCGATCCGGTCCCGTCGCAGACGCGTCAGCTCACGGTCCTTCAGCCCCGTGATCTCGGTGTCACCGAGCCACACCTGTCCGGCCGAAACGGTGTCGAGCCCGGCCAGACAGTGCATCAGCGTCGACTTTCCCGATCCCGACGGTCCCATCACCGCCGTGAACCGGCCGCGGACGATGTCCACGTCCACCGCGTCCAGGGCGAGCACGGTCGTCTCACCGGAACCGTACGCCTTCGTCAGCTTGCGGGCGCGGGCCGCGAACGAGTCGGCCGACGCGAGACCGGGGGCGTGCTCCGTAGCGGGTGTGGACAAGACCGCCTCCTCCGTGTGGCCATCGGGCCGTGCAGATCGAGCCTGTCGCGCCCGAGGGTAGTGCGAGGGCTCCCACGCCGGACACCCCCCGTATGGGCACCATCACGCGGTTCCGGTGTAAGGGGCACCTTGTCCGTCTCCGGTACCCCCCGCCGCTGCTTGAACAGCCGGGGCCGCCGGAGCCCGGAACGCCGGGGCCGCGTGGGGGATCAGCCGGCCTCCCGTCCCCGGAACTCCGCCACGTCCCACGTGCCGTCCAGCCGCGGCGCCAGCCATCGTGGCGCCGACGCGCGGAAACCGGCCGGGGGCAGGCACGCCGCCCCGGCCGGAACCGCGCCCAGCAGCGGCACCCCCGTCACCTCCGGCAGGTCCCGCACGTTGCAGCGCGCGGCCAGATCGGCCTCGGCGGGCCAGCTGCCGATCACCACGCCCGCCGGGTCGAGCCCGCGCGAGCGCAGTTCGCGGATCGTCAGCTCTGTGACGTTCAGGGTGCCGAGACCCGCCGCCGCCACCACGAGCACCGGCGCCGACAACAGCGCCGCCGCGTCCGCCAGCGTCCCGCCGTCCTCGTCGAACCGAACGAGCAGCCCGCCCGCGCCCTCCACGAGCACCAGATCGTGCTCGGTGGCCAGCTTGGCGGCGGTCTCGGCCACGTCGTGCGGACGCACCGGCGCCCGGCCCGCCCGCCGGGCGGCGGTGGCGGGCGCCAACGGGTCCGGATACCGGGCGAGCTCGGCGGCCGTGACGGCCCCGGCGAGCCGCGCGACCTCCTCGGTGTCCCCGGGTTCGTCCGGCCGTACTCCGGTCTGCGCCGCCTTCAGCACGGCCACCGACCGTCCGGCCGCCAGCGCCGTCGCGGCGACCGCGGCCGTCACCACCGTCTTGCCGACCTCGGTGCCCGTGCCCGTGATCACCAGTACCGGCATGTCATCCCTCCTCGGCCGCCGCGCACACCGCGTCCGCGATCCGGGCCACGTCCGTGTCGCCGGTGACGTACGGCGGCATGGTGTAGATGAGATCGCGGAACGGCCGCAGCCACACACCCCGGCGCACCGCCGCGCGCGTGGCCGCCTCCATGTCCACGGCGTGATCGAGCTGGACGACGCCGATGGCGCCGAGGACCCGCACGTCACGGACGCCCGGCAGACCGGCCGCCGGCGCCAGCCCGTCCCGCAGGCCCGACTCGATGCGGTTGACCTCCGCGAGCCAGTCCTGCCCGAGCAGCAGTTCGATCGAGGCGCAGGCCACGGCAGCCGCCAGCGGATTGCCCATGAACGTCGGACCGTGCGCCAGCACCGGTACATCGCCGCGCGAGATGCCGTCGGCCACGCGCGCGGTGCACAGCGTCGCCGCCATGGTCAGATAGCCGCCGGTCAGCGCCTTGCCCACGCACATCACGTCGGGCGTCACCGCCGCGTGCCCGGCCGCGAACAGCGCGCCCGTACGCCCGAACCCGGTCGCGATCTCGTCGAACACCAGCAGCACGTCGTGCGCGTCGCACGCCTCGCGCAGCACCCGGAGATACGCGGGGGAGTGGAAGCGCATGCCGCCCGCGCCCTGCACCACCGGCTCCACGATCACGGCCGCCAGTTCCCCGGCGTGCCGCCCGATCAGCTCCCGCAGGTGCTCGGCGTACGATTCCTCGTACTCGGCCGGCGGGGCCTTCGCGAACACCTGCTCCGGGAGCACCCCGGTCCACAGCTCGTGCATCCCGCCCTCGGGATCGCAGACCGACATCGGCTGCCAGGTGTCGCCGTGGTAGCCGCCCCGCCAGGTCAGCAGCCGCCGCTTCTCGGGCCGCCCGAGCGAACGCCAGTACTGCAGGCACATCTTGACGGCGACCTCGACCGACACCGAGCCCGAGTCGGCGAGGAAGACATGCTCGAGGCCGTCGGGTGACATGTCGACAAGGAGCTTCGCCAGCCGGACGGCGGGCTCGTGCGTGAGCCCGCCGAACATCACATGGCTCATCCGTCCGAGCTGGTCGCGCGCGGCCTCGTTCAGCACCGGGTGGTTGTAGCCGTGGATCGCCGACCACCAGGACGCCATCCCGTCGACCAGCTCGCCCGAGCCGTCGGCGAGCCGCAGCCGGACCCCGCTCGCCGACTCCACGACGAGCGGTTCCCCGCGGCCCGGCATGGGCCCGTACGGATGCCAGACGTGCCGCCGGTCCAGCTCGAGCAGTTCGGTTATGGATCGCTCAGGCATTGGGTGCGAGATCCGTTCCCGCACCCCGCCGGCGGACGGCGACGAGATCGGTACGCGGCCCGTCGGCCGGGCCGGCCCCCTCCGTGACCGTCCCCGGGCCCGAGGACCCCTCCACCCCTGCGCCTGCGCCCACGCCCGAGGGCGCCTCCGCGCCCCCGCACACCCCCGCGCCGGAGGACGCCGACCCGCACCCGCCGCCTTCGTGGGACCCGCACCCGCCGCCCTCGTGCGACCCGCACCCGCCCGAGCCCGCCCGGTGTTCCGGCAGTGTCACCCGGTCGGTGCCCTCCACCTCGAACCCGGCGTCCGCGATCATTTCCAGGTCGGCCCGGCCCGCCTGGCCCTCGCTGGTGAGATAGTCGCCGAGGAAGATCGAGTTGGCCAGGTGCAGCGCGAGCGGCTGCATGGTGCGCAGATGCACCTCCCGGCCGCCCGCGATCCGTACCTCGACGTCCGGGCACACGAATCGCACCATCGCCAGGATCCTGAGGCACCGCTGCGGGCTGAGGTTCCATTCCTTCGCGAGCGGCGTGCCCTCGAACGGGATCAGGAAGTTCACCGGCACCGAGTCCGGGTCCAGCTCGCGCAGCGCGAAGACCACGTCGACCAGGTCCGCGTCGCTCTCACCCATGCCGGCGATCAGACCGGAGCAGGCGGACAGACCGGCCGCGTGCGCCTTGTGCACGGTGTCCACGCGGTCGGCGTACGTGTGCGTGGTGGTGATGTCCCCGTAGGTGGCCTCGGAGGTGTTGAGGTTGTGGTTGTAGGCGTCCGCGCCCGCCTCGCGCAGCTGCTCCGCCTGGCCCTCGGAGAGCAGCCCGAGGCAGGCGCACACCTCGACGCCCTCGTTGCCCTCCTTGATCGCCCTGATCGTGTCGGAGACACGGTCCACGTCACGGTCGGTCGGACCGCGGCCGCTGGCCACCAGGCACACCCGCTTGGCGCCGCCCGCCAGTCCGGCCGCGGCCGCCTGCGAGGCCTGGTCGGGCTTGAGCCAGGTGTACTTCAGGATGTCGGCCTTCGAGCCGAGCCGCTGGGAACAGTAGGAGCAGTCCTCCGGGCACAGGCCGGACTTGAGGTTGACCAGATAGTTGAGTTTCACCCGCCGCCCGAACCAGTGCCGCCGCACCTTTCCGGCCGCGGCCACCACGTCGAGCAGATCGTCGTCGGACGTCCCTAGGACGGCCAGCGCTTCCTCACGGGTCGGCGTCTCGCGCCGAAGCCCCTTCTCCACCAGCGTGTTCAGCAGGTCCATGAGAGCCGATCCTGTCTTATTCCGGCCGCCCTGGCCAAGGAGGGTTCGTACAACAGAGGCGCCGTCGGCTGTGTGCATGGCCACACCGTGGTTCGGCGGCCGTCCCGCTACTGTCTGTTCACTGCCTACAAAAGCACCGGAGGACCCATGGCGTTCGGCTGGATCGACGAGCAGGCGGAGCTGCGCCGCCGGGCCGGGCTCGTACGGACCCTGCGCCCGCGCGCCGCCGACGCGCCGTTCCTCGATCTGGCGAGCAACGACTACCTGGGCCTCGCCCGTCATCCGGAAGTGGCCGAGGGTGCGGCACGGGCCGCGCGGACCTGGGGCGGCGGGGCCACCGGGTCCCGGCTCGTCACCGGCACCACCGAACTGCACACCGAGCTGGAACGCGAACTGGCCGACTTCTGCGGCTTCGAGGCGGCCCTCATCCTCTCCTCCGGATACGCGGCCAACCTCGCCGCCGTCACCGCCCTGGCCCCGCACGGCTCGCTGATCGTGTCCGACGCGGGCAACCACGCCTCGCTGATCGACGGCTGCCGCCTGGCCCGGGGCAGGACGCAGGTCGTGGCGCACGCCGAACCGGACGCCGTGCGCAAGGCGCTGAGCGGGAACGACGGAGCCGCCGTGGCCGTGTCCGACACGGTCTTCTCGGTCGACGGGGACGCCGCCCCGCTCGCCGCGCTGGCGGGGGCGTGCCGTGAGCACGGCGCGGGGCTGGTGCTCGACGACGCCCACGGCCTCGGGGTGCTCGGCGACGGCGGACGCGGCGCCCCGCACGCGGCGGGGCTCGCCGGCGCCGAGGACGTCGTGGTGACGCTCACGCTGTCCAAGTCGCTCGGCAGCCAGGGCGGAGCCGTGCTCGGCCCGGCACGGGTCGTCGAGCATCTGGTCAACACGGCCCGGACGTTCATCTTCGACACGGGCCTCGCACCGGCGGCCGCGGGAGCCGCGCTCTCGGCCCTGCGTCTGCTGCGCCGTGAACCCGGGCGTGCGGCGCGGGCGGGCGCGGTGGCGCGCGACCTGCACCACCGGCTGACGGCTGCGGGCCTCGAAGCCGTACGGCCCGACGCCGCGGTCGTCTCCGTGCGTGCCCCGTCCCCGGAGCAGGCCGTGCGATGGGCGGCCGACTGCCGGGCGGCCGGCCTGTCCGTGGGCTGCTTCCGTCCTCCTTCCGTGCCCGACGGCATCTCACGGCTCAGACTGACCGCCCGTGCGGACCTGTCCGGGGCCGAGATCGAACGCGCTGTACAGGTGGTCGGCGACACGCGGCCATGAGTCGGCGGGGCACGGCCGTGAGTCGCCCGATGACGGACGGTCGAATGGACGCCGGCGGGCCGGCAGGTCAGTGAACCGCGGCCACGAACTCCGCCCAGCTCCCGGGGGAGATGAGCAGCGCGGGTCCGGACGGGTCCTTGGAATCGCGCACGGCGAGCAGTCCGGCTCCGGGGCCGGAGGCCGGCCGGGCCGTCTCCACGCAGTTGTTCGCGCCCGTGCTGTAGCTGCTGCGCAGCCACCGCACACCCTGCAGATCGGTGCTGGAGAGAAGGGTCCGAGGCGGAGCGGGCATCGTGCCTCCTTACACGCCGGCAGCTGTCCCGGCGATGAAATCCAACGAGTCCTCTGGCGAAAGGGCGTGGACCGAGAGGGCGTTGAAAGCCTCCGAGTACGCCTGGAGGTCTTCTTTCCACTCCAGATAGAGGCTACTCGTCAAGTGGTCGAGAACTACAACATCCAGATCAGAAGTGCGCGAAAATGAGAAGATTACGAAAGGTCCGGTGACGCCGATGTGCGCCCCGGCTGTGAACGGCAGTACCTGAAGCCTTACTTGGGGGAGGCGCGCCGCCTCCACCAGCCGTTCCAGCTGACGGGTCATGACACCGGGGCCGCCGACCTGCCGCCGCAGCACCGCCTCGTCGAGGACCGCGCTCAACTCCAGCGGCGGATCCGCCCGCAGGATGTCCTGCCTGGCCAGCCGTACCTCCACCAGCGTGTCCAGCCGCTCCTCGGAGGCGCCCTCCAAAGCGGCCTCGGTCACCGCCCGCGCGTACTCGGGCGTCTGCAGCAGTCCGGGAACCACCGTGGTCTCCAGGGTACGCATGGCGCCGGCCTGTGACTCCAGGCTGATGAAGTCCCGGTAGGTGGGCGGCAGTACCCCGCGGTACGCGTGCCACCAGTGGTGCCGTCCGCCGTTGTCGTCGGACCCCGCCAGCACCAGCAGCAACTCCCGCAACTGGACGTCGGTCAGACCGTAGGCGTCGAGCAGTAACCGCACATCGGCCGGTTTCACCCCGCTCGTACCCGTCTCGATGCGGCTCACCTTCGACTGGTGCCAGCCCACCAGCCGGGCCGCCTCACCACTGGTGAATCCCGCCGACGTGCGCAACGAGCGCAGTTCGGCGCCCAGTTTCCGGCGGCGTACCGCGGGACCGTGCTGCATGGCTTCCCCCTACTCCCTCCGGGCCACCCCAATACGGTCTCCCGTCGCAGAGTTCACCGATTTGAGCGACAGATATATGCATATCTTGGCCGTATCGTCGCCGACGGTCTGCGGTGATGGCAGTCTGGCGACGAAGCACCAGTGCGGGACCGTACTCGAATCAGCCGCTCCGTGTCGGACTGCGGTCCCGTGGAAAGGGACGACATCGCCATGGCAGACCATCTGGAAGCATCCATCACTCTGCCGAGCGAGCCCGCCTCGGTCTCCGCGGCCCGCGCCCATGTGGTGGGCACGCTGACGGAGTGGGGCATGCCGGAGGACACGGAAGTGTCCGACACCATCCGGCTGATCGTGTCCGAACTCGCGACCAACGCCGTGCAGCACACCCTGGGGCAGTCACCCACGTTCACCGTGGACCTCGTCCTCGACCGCGACGACCAGCTGTGCATCGGGGTCACCGACAGCCACCCGAGGTTCCCCAAGCGGCTCCCCGCTGCGGTCCAGCAGGACAACGGCCGGGGGCTGGTCATCATCCGCTGGTTGACCGTGGAGTGCGGCGGCAGGATGAGAGTCCGCCCCACCAGAGAGGGCGGGAAGACCGTCTCCGTCGTCCTCCCGTGGACCGTCCCCGCCGAGCCGGCCACGGCGGTCGAAGTGGCAGGACAGCAGGAACCGTAGGGGGCCATGGCACGAGCGAGGACGAGGGTGGGAAGAGGAGCGAGCAGAGGCAGAGGCAGGGAAGCGAAAGAGGACCTGCTCACCCGTTCGGGCGATGCGCAGGTCCTCGAGCCGCCGCACCGGTGTGTTGTCCGGGCGTCGTTCAGTGCGTTTGGCGGGGCGGCGGCAGAGGGGTGCCGCCGCCCTCGCGGATCACTTCACCCGGCCGTACCAGACGCTGCGGGTCCAGATCTTCTGCAGGCGCACCACGTCCCCGGTCTTGGGCGCGTGCCAGAGCTTGCCCCGGCCCGCGTAGATGCCCACGTGGTAGACGTTCTGGCCCGAGTGGAAGAAGACCAGGTCCCCCGCCTTGCGGTTCGAGGCGGAGATGTGGCGGGTCTTGTTGTACTGCTGGGCCGCAGTACGGGGCAGCTGCTTGCCCGCCTTCTTGAACGAGTAGAGGGTGAGTCCGGAGCAGTCGAATCGGCTCGGTCCGGTGGCGCCCCACCGGTAGGGCGCGCCCTGCTTGGACGCGGCGATCTTGAGGGCCTTGGCGGCCGGAGTCGCGGCCGCCGCCTCCGAGGCGGTGCCGGGGAGGACGATCGAGCCGCCCACGGCGGCGAGGGTGAGGGCCGAGGCCGTGCCGGCCCTGGCCATGAGAGACGGGACACGATTGAGCGCGGTCATGCGCAACCCTTCGTCAGCCGCCTGTGAAGGATGACCTGTCGGATTCGGGCTGGCGAAGTTGCCCGGCCGCACGAGTGCGGCTTCACCCCAAGGGCTACCCGGCGCGGGAATCGAACTCCCGTCCTGGCGACCCGTCTTGCTCGGGTCCTCCACTCCTGCCGATCCACTCCTGTCGACCGGTCATCCGGGCGGCGGCAGGACTCGGCGTCCGCCCGGATCGCCCCGCCGCGGCGGCGGGGTCTTGTCGTCAGTGAGTGATCTTGGCAACCGTCGGCCCGAAATCCCAATGGAACCGGGGGTTTGTGTTGTTACTCACCACTCATCCGTTCGAGTGGACAGCCCCGCGTCCGGGCTGCCGTCCGGAGTGCCGAGGAGTCCCGGACCAGCATCGGAGTGACCTGTTCCGGTAAGTGGCCACGCGTGGTGCGCAACTGTGACGGCCCGAAAAGAAGTGGACATATACACCGGTTGGCGGTACCCCCTTTGGTCCGTTTCAACTCCGGTGCGGACGCGCCGCCGACGCCGTCCCCGGCCGGACCGGTACAGGCGTCAACTGCCGGAGCCCGGCGGCAACGTGACCCGGGCCGTGCGCCGGTCGCCGTCCAGCACCCGCAGGGCCCGGGCCAGTGTGGCGGCGTGCAGTTCGGTCTCGCCGCGCCGGTGCATCAGGGTCAGCGCGTCGCGCAGTGCGACGGCCTTGCCGACCAGCGCCTGTGCGGCGCGCAGTCCACGATAGGTGTCGCCGTCGCGGGCCGGGTTGATCCGGCCGAGCAGGTCGACGGCATCGAGGTAACAGTCGATCAACTCGGCCTCGGCGCGGGTCAGCGCGGGCAGCGGCGGCAGTTCGGGGGGGGCAGCATCGGCGGTTCACCTCGCGCCGGGAGTGGGGCGCGGGCTCTCACGGTCGGTCAGGATCCGGTCGGCGAGGCCGTACGTCACTGCCGCCCGCGCGTCGAGGACGGTGTCCCGCTCGATGTCCGACCGCGCCTGTTCCGGGGTGCGGTGGGTGTGTCGGACCAGCATGTCCTCGATCCGGTCCCGGACCCGCGACAGTTCCTCCGCCCGGACAGCCAGGTCGCTCGTACTTCCCTCCGCCGGCTCCGGCAGTACCGGCTGACGGAGCACCAGTCGCGCCCCCGGCAGCACGTACCGCTTGCCGGGCGTTCTGGCGGCCAGAAGCAGCGCGGCCGTCCCGTCCGCCCGGCCCAGGCAGACCGTCTCGACCTCGCAGGTGACGAAGCGCAGGGTGTCGTAGATCGCCGACATGGCGTGGAAGGAGCCGCCGGGGGAGTTGACGTAGAGGGCGATGTCCCGGTCGGGGGCCCGGTGCTCCAGGTGCATGAACCGGGCGATCAGGCCGTTCGCGGAAGTCTCGTCGATAGGTGTCCCCAGGAGGACGATCCGCTCCTCCATCAGCTTCCCGTACGGATCCGTGGTCCGGTGCCCGAACGCCGTGGGGTCGGTGAATCCGGGCACGACATGGCGGGCGAGCGGTCGGGTCATTGGCTCCTCCTCGCGGCGGCTATCTGTAAAAAATGTACAGGACGTACGTGACGTTATGATGGGGGCATGGCCTACGAGATTCCGGTGACACAAGCGAGGGCTGAGCTCGCCGACCTGATCAACCGTGTGGTGTACGGCGGTGAGCGCGTCGTAGTGACCCGGCACGGAAAGCCCCTCGTCGCCCTCGTTTCCGCCGAAGACCTGCGACGACTCGACCAGCTCCAGGAGCTCGACGAGGGCCGGGAGCCCGCCGACGAGCAGATGATCAGCACGGTGGCCGGGGTCCACGGAGCCGCGTCCGCTCCCCGCGAACGGCAGCGCTTCGGCATCGCCGCGGAGCACCGGGGAGCAGCCACGTCGTAGGCGGCCCGGAGCCCCGGTGGCACGTCGCCCCGCGATTCGGCCCGGCGGACGAACGGTGAGGGGCGGCCGGATGACTCCCGGCCGCCCCTCACTCATGGGCTGCTCCTGCGCTTACGAGGCCGGCGGCCTGCCCGGCCCGTCCGGCGGGTGGTTCAGCTCCGCGGCAACCGCGGGAGCCGGCGCTTCTCCTCCGCCTTGCGCTCGGCCTCCTCCGCCTTGGCGACGGCCGCGTACTGGTCGACGTACTCCTGTCCGGACAGCGTGAGGATGGCGTACATGATCTCGTCAGTGATGGCACGCAGGATCGCCCGCTCGTCCTCCATGCCCTCGTAGCGCGAGAAGTCGAGGGGTTCGCCGAAGCGGATCGCCACGGGGTGGAGGTTGGGGACGACCTTGCCGGGCGGTTGCGCCTCGAAGGTGCCGATCATCGCGCACGGAATCACCGGGACGCCGGCCTTGAGAGCCATCACCGCGACCCCGACCTTGCCCTTGTAGAGGCGCCCGTCATGCGATCGTGTGCCCTCCGGGTAGATGCCGAGCAACTCCCCCTTGCCCAGCACCCCGAGACCCTCCCGGATAGCGGCCTGGCCTGCGTCCTTGCCGGAGCGGTCGACCGGGATCTGCCCCGCGCTGTGGAAGAAGAACGCCGTCAGCCGGCCCTTGATGCCGGGCCCGGTGAAGTACTCGGCCTTGGCGAGGAACGTGATGCGCCGCTTGAGGATCGAGGGCATCAGGAAGTGGTCCGAGAACGACAGGTGGTTGCCGGCGACTATGGCCGCACCGGACGACGGCACATGCTCCAGGCCCTCTATTCGAGGCCGGAAGACCAGTCTCAGCAGCGGGCCCAGAAGTACATATTTCAGCAGGTAGTAGAACAAGGGCGCGCTCCTCGACTCCGTCGGACGGGCCCAGCGGCGTGTTGCAGCAGGTCAACCGGCACGTCATGGGGTTGTCAGTGTAGGTCGGGGCGGGACTGTCCGGCACCATGTGCGACAGGGCCGGGGTGCGGGCCGGGGCGGAGCCCGCCGGGCGACTGAACGCCCGTCAGCGCACGGGCGGGCGAGGACGTGTGCCGCCGTGGCCTCTGCCCGGGCCCGCTTCACGGGCGGAGCGCCCCGAGGGAGCTCCGTTGGGCTTCGTACCATGCGGATCTCCGTCTCCTCCGACATGGATGAACCCGTGGACCGCGCCCTGCTCGCTGAACTGAGTGCGGCAGGAGTGTCCGCAGGAGACGTACGGTGCCGGAGGTGTCAGCCGAAGAGAAGGTCGTCCGGGCCGGTCAGTGACTGCTCGGCCCAGATGACCTTCCCGTCGGGAACGAAGCGGGTGCCCCACCGCTGGGCGAGCTGCGAGACCAGCAGCAGCCCGCGCCCGCCCTCGTCCATGGCGCGGGGATGACGCAGATGGGGTGTGGTCGCACCGCCGTCGAACACCTCGCAGACCAGTGCGCGCTCCCGGATCAGCCGCAGCCGGACGGGGCCGGCGGCGTGCCGGATGGCGTTGGTGACCAGTTCGCTGACGATCAGCTCCGTGGTGAAGACCAGCTCCTCCAGGCCCCAGCGGCCCAGCTGCCGGGTGGCCGCCCTGCGGGCCTCGGCCACCACGGCCGGATCCGCCGGCAGGTCCCAGAAAGCCACCTGGCCGGCGTCCAGGAGCCGGGTACGGGCCAGCAGCAGCGCCACGTCGTCGTACGGGCGGACCGGTACCAGGGCGTCCACCACGGCCCGGCACCGCTGCTCCAACGAAGCGGTGGCCCCTTGCAGCGCCTGCCGCAACCGGTCCTGGCCGGTGGCGGTCGAACCCGTCGTCGTGTCGGTCAGCAGCCCGTCGGTGTGCAGGGCGAGCGTGCTGCCCTCGGCCAGGGACAGCTGCACCGCCTCGAACGGCGGGCCGCCCACGCCGAGCGGGGGCCCTGCCGGCAGCTCGACGAAGCCGACCGTGCCGTCGGGCGCCACCAGAGCGGGCGCGGGATGGCCTGCGGCGGCCATCGTGCACCGGCCGTCGACCGGGTCGTAGACGACGTACAGGCAGCCGGAGCCCACCGAATGGCCGTAGATCCCCTCCGGCATGGTCCCCTTGTCCCGCGCCGTCCGCGCCGCCAAGTCGTCGAGATGCGCCAGCACCTCCTCCGGCGGCAGATCCAGCGCGGCCAGGGTCTGAACGGCGGTCCGCAGCCGGCCCATCGCGGCGGCGGCGTCGATGCCGTGTCCGGGAACCTCGCCGATGACGAGGGCGACGCGGGCACCGGACAGCGGGATCAGGTCGTACCAGTCGCCGCCCAGGCCGGTCAGTTCGTCGGCCGGGCGGTAGGACGCGGCCACCTCGACGGCGTCCTGCTCCGGAAGCCGACGGGGTAGCAGGCTGCGCTGCAGCACGAGCGCCGCGTCCCGCTCCCTGGTGTAGCGCCGGGCGTTGTCCACACAGACGGCGGCGCGGGAGACGAGGTCCTCGGCCAGATTCAGGTCGTCCTCGCGGAAGGGGTCCCGGCGACGCCGGAAGAACACGGTGACGCCCAGGGCGACCCCCCGGGCGCGGATCGGCACGATCATCACACTCTGCAGCCCCAGCTCCAGGAACGTGGCCTCCCGGCGGCCGGGCGTGCTCTCGGCCCACCCCAGGGCGAGCGGGTCGAGCTGCTCCTGACGCCAGGACCGGCCCGTGGCCAGGCAGCGGACCGGCGGTGAACCGGGCAGATAGGAGACCAGCGCGCCGATGTCCCGGACCGTGCGCGGCAGATCCCCGTACGCCGACCGGTGGCCCGCGCGGCGCAGCGGCACCCTGTCCGTCTCCGCGAGCGGTCCTGGCGGGAGCTCGGCGCCCCGCAGCACCGTTTCCAGAAGGTCCACGGTCACGAAGTCCGCGAACTCCGGGACGGCGACGTCGGCCAGCTCCTGTGCGGTGTGCATGACGTCCAGGGTGCGGCCGATGTGCTGTCCGGCCCGGTCGAGCAGCGCGAGGCGCTGGCGCGCGCGGTGCCGATCGGTGATGTCGACGACGCTGTAGTGGACGCCCATCGGGCGGCCCCGGTCATCGTCGAGCCGGGTGAACGACAGCATGTGCGCCGTCTCCCGCAGCGGCGCCGAACGGACCTGGCCGACGTGCTCGAAGCCCGTCACCGGCTCGCCGGTCTCCAGCACACGGCGCATCTGCGCCTCGACGGACTCGGCGTCCAGGCCGGGCTGGACATCGGCGAACCGCAGTCCCAGCCGCTGCTGGGCAGGGCCGCCGCCGAACTGCTCGAGCGCGGGGTTCGACCACACGTACCGCAGGTCCGTGTCCACGATCGCGAGCCCGATCGCCGATCCGGCGACCATCTGCTCCAGCATCGCGCGACTCATGTCCCAGCCGGAGGAGCCGGCCAGCTCCGACAGCAGCACCAGCAGGGACGAGTGGCCGCGCGGCTCCACGGTCCGCAGCACCCTGACCATGAGGGGGACCCGGTGTCCGTCCCGGTGCCGGGCCGTCATCAGGCCGGCCCAGCCGTCGTCGGCCCGGCAGCGCCTGACCAGATCCGGCACTCGCTCGGCGTCCTCGGCGGTCAGCAGGTCGGACAGCTTCCCGCCCACCGCCTCGGCCGCCGTGTACCCCAGCAGCCGTTCGGCCGGACCGGTCCAGTTCGTCACCACGCCCTGCGGATCGAGCAGCAGGGGAACGGCGTCGGCCACGCCGAACCCCTGCCGGGCAACGTCCTGCTCCCCGTGCCCGCTCACGTGTCCGCCCACGGCCGACCTCATCCGTCGCTGGGAGTGGTCTTCCACCTCTTGACCCCATCTTCACCCGGGAACCGGGCAGGGGGCTTCCTGGGTGAGGACCGGACCGCCGAACAACGGGCGGACGGGCGGACGGGCGGACGGAAACCGGGCCGCCCGTCCGTCCGGTCCCGTCCGCCACGGGTCGGGCAGAACCCAGGAACGAGCCGAAGGTCAGCCGCCCTGGCCCAGTACCTTCCCCAGCGTCTCCAAAGCGTCCTGGAGTTCCTCGCCCCGGACGGTGAGCGGCGGGGCCAGCCGGATGGTGGACCCGTGGGTGTCCTTGACCAGGATTCCCTCCCGCATCAGCCGCTCACTGACCTCACGTCCGGTGCCGAGCGCGGGGTCGACATCGACGCCCGCCCACAGCCCGCGCGAGCGGAAACCGACGACGCCCCGGCCGACCAGGGACTCCAGCCCGCCGCGCAGCACCACGCCCAGTTCCGTCGCCCGGCGCTGGAACTCGCCCGTCTCCAGCAGCTCCACCACCGCCGTACCGACGGCCGCGGCCAGCGGATTGCCGCCGAACGTCGAGCCGTGCTCCCCGGGGTGCAGTACCCCGAGCACCTCGCGCCGGGCCACCACCGCCGACACCGGGACGATGCCGCCGCCCAGCGCCTTGCCGAGCAGCACCATGTCCGGGACGACCGACTCGTGGTCCACGGCGAGCGTGTGCCCCGTACGGCCGAGCCCCGACTGGATCTCGTCCGCTATGAACAGACATCCCGCGCGGCGCGTCAGCTCCCGTATGCCCGCCAGATAGCCGTCGTCGGGGATGTTCACCCCCGCCTCGCCCTGGATCGGCTCGATCAGCACCGCCGCCGTCGTGTCGTCGACCGCCGCCTCCAGTGCCGCCAGGTCGTTGTAAGGGACGACCCGGAAGCCCGGGGTGAAGGGCCCGAAGCCGGCGCGGGCGGTCTCGTCCGTCGAGAAGCTGACGATGGTCGTCGTCCGGCCGTGGAAGTTGTCCGCGGCGACCACGATCGTCGCCCGGCCGGCCGGGACGCCCTTCACGTCGTAGGCCCACTTGCGGGCCACCTTCACCGCGCTCTCGACCGCCTCGGCGCCGGTGTTCATGGGCAGCACCATGTCCAGACCGGTCAGCGCGGCCAGCCGCTCGGCGAACTCGGCGAGCCGGTCGTTGTGGAAGGCGCGCGAGGTCAGCGTGAGCCGGTCCAGCTGGCGGTGCGCCGCCTCGGTCAGCGCGGGATGCCGGTGGCCGAAGTTGAGCGCCGAATAGCCGGCCAGCATGTCGAGGTAGCGGCGGCCCTCCACGTCCTCCACCCACACGCCCTCCGCACGGGCGACGACCACGGGCAGCGGGTGGTAGTTGTGCGCGAGGACCGGTTCCTCCGCACCGATCAGCTCGGCGGACGAACGGGTACGGGCGGCAGCGGTCATGAGCGGATCTCCTGAGTGCAGCACTTGATCCCGCCGCCTGCCTTGTGGAACTCGGACAGGTCGACGGGGACGGGAACGTAACCGCGATCGGCGAGCCGCGCGGCGAGGGCCGTCGCCCCCGGGGAGACGAACACATGGCGTCCGTCGGAGACGGAGTTCAGGCCGAAGGCCATGGCGTCCTCGCGGGTCGCGGTCACCGCGTCCGGATACAGCCCGGCCAGCACCTCGCGGCTCCCCGGCGAGAACGCCTCCGGGTAGTACGCGATGTTCTCCTCGTCCAGCGCGAACAGCGCCGTGTCCAGGTGGTAGAAGTACGGATCCACCAGCGTCAGGCCGATCACGGGCACCCCGAAGAACTCCTGCGCCTCGTGATGCGCCTCGCGAGTGGTGCGGAACCCGGTGCCGGCGAGGATCCAGCGCCCGGCGGGAACCAGGTCGCCCTCGCCCTCGCACACCGACTCCGGACGGTGGACGTCGAAGCCCTCCGCCTTGAACCAGGTCTCGTACGGCACGGACTCGGGGCGCCGCTCGGGCGCCAGGAACAGGGAGCCGAGGACACGGCCCCCGACGACGACCGCCGCGTTCGCGGCGAACACCATGTCGGGCAGGCCGGGCACCGGTTTCACGCTCTCCACGGTATGACCGTGGGCGCGGTAGACGTCGACCAGCATGTGCCACTGGCGCTGGGCCAGGGCGAGGTCGACGGGACGGTCGGGACACATCCAGGGGTTGATCGCGTACCGCACGGCGAAGTGTCCGGGGTCGCAGACGAGATAGCGCCGTCGGGACGGCACACGGGTATCGGTCACAGAGGGGTGCCTCCGCCTCCACGCGGTGTCATCAGGGGTGTGTCCACGGTAGAAAGGGACCGGGGCGGACGACAAGGAACATGAGTTGCGCACTCACGCAGTAATGCTGCGTGTTCCGACTGCTCCGCGCACGTCTGCTGCGCCTCGTGCGAGGCCCGTGAGCTCTACGGAGCCGGCTGGCTCGCGCCCGCCTCCGGACTCTCCGGGATCAGATGGGACAGCACCATCACACTGATCGTCTTCCGGATGAACGGCTCCGCACGGATCCGCTCCAGCACCTCCTCGAAGTGCTCCACGTCCCGTGCCCGCAGATGCAGCAGCGCGTCGGCACCCCCGGTCACCGTCATCGCCGCGGCGATCTCCGGATGGTTGCGCACCACCTCCGCCAGCCGCCGGGGCGGCGCCGCCCCCTCGCAGTACACCTCGACGTACGCCTCCGTACGCCAGCCCAGCGCCGACGGCCGCACCGTCGCCGTGAACCCGGTGATCACCCCCGTCTCGCGCAGGCGGTCCACCCGGCGCTTGACCGCCGTCGACGACAGACCGACCGCCGCGCCGATCTCGGCGAAGGACGTCCGGGCGTTCGCCATCAGCGCGGTGACGATCTGTCGGTCGAGCTCGTCGAACGGCGCGGGCCTGCTGCTCATACCCGCACTGTAACCAGCACCGGCCGGCCTCCGCCGTCACGCGGTGAGCGTCCCCGCCGTCACGCGGCGACCGGTGCCGGTCGCCGCGGCGCCCGTGCACCGCCCCGGGCCCGCGGGGCCGCCCGAGCCCCTCCCGGCCGACGGAAAAGCCCACGTCCGAGCCATGTCCAGACGTGGCAATCCCCTCTAGACTCCACCTTCATGCTGCGCGCCCTGGCCGTCGACGACGAACGCCCCTCGCTGGAGGAACTGCTCTACCTGCTGCACGCGGACCCCCGCATCGGCAGTGCCGAGGGCGCCGGCGACGCGACCGAGGCGCTGCGCCGCATCAACCGCGCCCTGGAGTCGGGGCACGACGGACCCGAGGCCGTCGACGTCGTCTTCCTCGACATCCAGATGCCCGGCCTCGACGGTCTCGACCTCGCCCGGCTGCTCGGCGGGTTCGCCCGGCCGCCGCTGGTCGTGTTCGTCACCGCCCACGAGGACTTCGCCGTGCAGGCGTTCGACCTCAAGGCCGTCGACTACGTGCTCAAGCCCGTCCGCAAGGAGAGGCTGGCCGAGGCGGTCCGTCGCGTCGTCGAACTGCGCGCCGCCGCACAGCGCGGCAGCACCCCGCGCATCCCCGTGCACGAACCCGACCCGGACCACATAGCCGTCGAACTCGGCGGCGTGACCCGCTTCGTCGCCGTCGACGACATCACGCACGTGGAGGCCCACGGCGACTACGCGCGCCTGCACACCGACCGCGGCAGCCACCTCGTCCGCATACCGCTGTCCACACTGGAGGAACGCTGGCGCTCGCGCGGCTTCGTCCGCATCCACCGCCGCCATCTCGTCGCCCTGCGCCACATAGGGGAACTCCGCCTCGACGCGGGCACCGTGAGCGTCCTGATCGGCTCCGAGGAGCTTCAGGTCAGCCGGCGGCACGCCCGTGAACTGCGGGACCTGCTGATGCGCCGGACCACGAGCTAGGGGAGAACGCGTGCCCCAGGACCCGACCGAACGCCGCGTGGTCGTCACCGGCCCGCCCCGCCGTGCCCGCCGCTCCTTCGGCTACTACCGCCCGCGCACCGAGATCGACGAGCAGACCACCCTCGGCCACACCTACGTCCGTTCCCTGATGCGTATCCAACTGCGCACCGGACTGACCGTGTTCGCCGTCCTCGTCCTGCTCATCGGCCCGCTCCCGCTGGTCTTCGCGGCCGCCCCGGACGCCCGCAGACTGGAGTGGGCGGTCCTCGGCTTCGGGCTCTACCCGCCGCTGGTCCTGCTCGCCCGCTGGTACGTACGCCGCGCCGAACGCAACGAACGCGACTTCGTGCGGCTCGTCGAGGACCGCTGAGGGAACGCAGGCGCCGTGAACTCCAGTTACGCCGTTCCCGCCGTGGCCCTCGTCGTCCTGGCGACCATCCTCGTCGGCGCCTTCGGTCTGCGGATCTCCCGCACCACCTCCGACTTCTACGTCGCCTCCCGCACCGTCGGCCCCCGCCTGAACGCGGCCGCGATCAGCGGCGAGTACCTCTCCGCCGCGTCCTTCCTCGGCATCGCCGGCCTGGTCCTGGTCCAGGGCCCCGACATGCTCTGGTACCCGGTCGGCTACACCGCCGGCTACCTGGTCCTGCTGCTGTTCGTCGCCGCCCCGCTACGCCGCTCCGGCGCCTACACGCTGCCCGACTTCGCCGAGGCCCGGCTCGCCTCGCAGGCCGTGCGACGGCTCGCGAGCGCCTTCGTCGTCGGCGTCGGCTGGCTGTATCTGCTGCCCCAACTCCAGGGCGCGGGGCTCACCCTGACCGTGCTGACCGGCGCCCCCGACTGGCTCGGCGGAGTGATCGTCGCCGCCGTGGTCACCGTCATCGTCGCCGCCGGCGGCATGCGCAGCATCACCTTCGTGCAGGCCTTCCAGTACTGGCTCAAGCTCACCGCCCTGCTCGTACCCGCACTGTTCCTGGTCCTCGCCTGGCAGAGCGACGGGGCGCCCAGCCACGCCTTCGACGAACCCGCCACCTTCCGCGAACAGCGTGTCGTCCGCGTCGACGACACCGTCGACCTGCGGATCACCGCACCGCTGGCCGTCACCGTGGACGGCACCGTCGACGGCCGCGAACACGACGGCACCGAGGTCCGCCTGCCCGCCGGCACCCACCGCATCGACGGCGGCACCCGGCTGATCTTCGCCAAGGGGTCCGAGGTCCCGGCCGCGGGACGCGGCGCCGACGACGCCCTCTCGCCCTCCCGCGCCGAGTCCCGCGAGGAACGCCCGCTGTACGCCACGTACGGGCTGATCCTCGCCACCTTCCTCGGCACCATGGGCCTGCCGCACGTAGTGGTCCGCTACTACACCAGCCCGCACGGCGTCGCCGCCCGCCGCACCACCGTCGCCGTTCTCGGTCTGATCGGCGCCTTCTACCTGCTGCCCCCGGTCTACGGAGCCCTCGGCCGCCTGTACGCCCCCGAGCTCACCCTCACCGGCGACGCGGACGCCGCCGTGCTGCTGCTGCCCGGCCGGATGTTCGGGGGAGTGGGCGGCGACCTGCTCGGCGCGCTGGTCGCCGGGGGAGCCTTCGCCGCGTTCCTGTCCACGGCGTCCGGGCTGACCATGGCCGTGGCCGGCGTGATCACCCAGGACGTCCTGCCCTCGCGCGGCGTACGGCACTTCAGGCTCGGCACGGTGCTCGCCATGGCCGTCCCGCTCCTGGCCAGCATCCTGGTCGGCGGGCTCCCGGTGGCCGACGCCGTGGGGCTCGCCTTCGCCGTGTCGGCCTCCTCGTTCTGCCCGCTGCTCGTCCTGGGCATCTGGTGGCGCCGGCTCACCCCGCCCGGCGCGGCGGCCGGGATGCTGGCCGGCGGCGGCTCCGCCTTTCTCGCCGTCGCCGCGACCATGGCCGGCTACCCGGGCCAGGGAGCCTGGCACGCGCTCCTCGCCTGGCCCGCCCTGTGGTCGGTGCCGGTGGGCTTCCTCACCATGATCCTGGTCTCCCTGGCCACCCCCGGCCGGGTGCCGCCCGGCACGGCGGTAGTGCTCGCCCGGTTCCACCTGCCGGAGGAACTACGGACGGAGGTGTCCAAGTGAGTGGATTCCTGGCGGGCCTGTGCGTCGCCGTCCTGCCTCTGCTGGCCGCGGGCTTCTGGCTCGGCCGGCGCACCGCACGGCCGCCCGGACTGGCCGGCCTCGGCACACCTGTCGAGCACGCCACCTTCGAGACCCTGCACACCGCCTCCCTGGCCACACCCCCGCTCCGGGCCGGACTGACCGAGGAGACCGCCGGCCGGTCCGCCCGCAAACTGCGCTCCCTGCTCGGCACCGACGCCCTGTGCCTCACGGACCGCGAACAGGTCCTCGTCTGGGACGGCGCCGGCGCTCATCACCGCACCGAGATCATGGAACGCCTGGCCGGGCCCCTCGACTCCGGCCGCGGCGAGGCCTTCCCACTCACCTGCGACACCCCCGACTGCGCGGTGCGCTGGGCCGTCGTCGCCCCGCTCACCGTCGACGACCGGGTGCACGGCGCCCTCGTCGCCTGCGCGCCCCGCGAGTCCGCGGTCCTGGTCCGGGCGGCCGGAGAGGTGGCCCGCTGGGTTTCCGTCCAGCTCGAACTGGCCGACCTCGACCAGTCCCGCACCCGCCTGATCGAGGCCGAGATCAGGGCGCTGCGGGCGCAGATATCCCCGCACTTCATCTTCAACTCGCTCGCCGTGATCGCCTCGTTCGTGCGCACCGACCCCGAGCGCGCCCGTGAACTGCTGCTGGAGTTCGCCGACTTCACCCGCTACTCGTTCCGCAGGCACGGCGACTTCACCACCCTCGCCGACGAGCTCCACGCCATCGACCACTATCTGGCGCTGGTCCGGGCCCGCTTCGGTGACCGCCTCTCCGTCATCCTGCAGATCGCCCCCGAGGTGCTGCCGGTCGCGCTGCCCTTCCTCTGCTTGCAACCGCTCGTCGAGAACGCCGTCAAACACGGCCTCGAGGGCAAGGCCGACAAGTGCCACATCCAGATCACCGCACAGGACGCCGGCGCCGAAGCCCTCGTGGTGATCGAGGACGACGGCGCCGGAATGGACCCCGGCCTGCTGCGGCGCATCCTCGCCCGCGAGGTCGGCCACACGGGGGGCATCGGGCTGTCCAACGTCGACGACCGGCTCCGCCAGGTGTACGGCGACGACTACGGCCTCGTCATCGAGACCGCGGTCGGCGCCGGCATGAGGGTCACCGTCCGGCTGCCGAAGTACCAGCCGGGCGTGCACCTGACGGGCCGGCTCACACCGAAGTGAGCCGGCCCGTCAGGTGCGGACCGCGGGCGGCCCGGCCACGGACCGCGGGCGGCTCAGGCGCTGCGCGTGGCGACCATGGCGAGGGTGATCAGTCCCAGGACGGCCCAGCCGAACCACAGCCATCCGTTGCTGCCGAGCGCCACCGTGTAGGCCGTCACGGCGACGAGCCCGCCGACGGTGAGCATTCCCATGGTCTTCGTCGAGGTGGAACCGTTGTTGGAAACGGGCATCGCGACACCCTCCTCATGGTTCGGTTCCCTCCATGGTGCCCCCGTTCCGCCTTTTTGCGGTGCACACGACGACATGTGCGCCCGTTTCCCAGGACCGCTCACCGGTCCACGACCCGGCTTCGTGGACGGACGGGTCGAAGCCGTAGTCACGCGGGGGCACATCACGGGCGCACGCCGCGTCCGACACCTCGCGCGCCTCGGCGAGCGTGACATCCTCGCCCAGTCGGGTGAATCCGAGGACCTGCTCGTCGTACCGGCCGCCGCACGGCACCAGTAGGGCCTGACGCCCCGGACGCGCGTCCAGGCAGTCCCGGCGCTGCATCGGCACGGTGTCCGTGAACACCGTGCCGAACGGGCGCCGGCCGCCGAGCGGCCCGTACGTCGGCCCGCGCGCCCCCAGGACCAGACAGGCGGTGCGCCGCCCGGCCTCCTCGAACCCCTCCGGGACCGGTACGACGGCGAGCGGGCGCACTGCGGCCATACGCCCGCGGAACTCCCGCGTGGCCTCCTCGCACCGGGCCGGACCCAGCTCCCGAGCCTCCTCGGCGGAGGAGGCTCCGACGAACCCCACGACCTGCCCGTCGACCTCCCGACCCGCCCCGCCGGCACAGGCCGGTTCGACGCTGAGCCGGGGCACGCCCGTGAACCGGCGGCCGCCGGGCCAGACGGCGCGCACACAGTCGCCCCGCTCGAGCGGCTCGGCGAGCCCCACGGCATCTCCGTACGGCGCCGTCACCACCCCGCCGTGGCCCGTCCGGTCGGCCAGCGCGTACCAGGCGCCCCCCAGGGCCAGCACCACCCCGAGCCCGACGGCGACGGCGGCGCGCAGGACGGGGTGGCGCGGGCGCTGGTGCGTGGGGACGGTCCCGGCCGCCGAGGGGCCCGCACGTCCCGCAGGTATCGCACGTGCCGCGGGATCCGCAGGTTCAGCGGCTCCCGCACGTCCCGCGGCTCCCGCACGTCCCGCGGCTCCCGTGGGCCCTGTAGTGCTCGTGGCAGGCGCTGCCATGCTCCCGGGCGGGTCCGACGAGGCCCAGGGCGGCTGGGAACCCAGATCGGTGGGCGGCCGGGTGTACGACTCCGACCGGGGCGTGACGAGCCGCGACAGCTCCGCTTCCAGCATTCGGGCGGGTGTCCGCCGCTGGGGATCCTTCTCGAGCAGACCCCGTAGCACCGGCTCCAGGGCGCCCGCCCGCACCGGCCGGCGAGGCTCCTCCGTGACCACCGCCGCGATCGACGCGAGCGGCGACTCCCGCTCGAAGGGGCCGCGCCCCTCGACGCCGTGGTACAGCGTGCAGCCCAGGGAGAACAGGTCGGCGGCCGGCGTCGCCGGACTCCCGATGGCCCGCTCCGGCGCCAGCCAGCCCGCGGTGCCGACCACCCCCGACGCCATGGTGTACCGCGTCTCACCGGTGTCGGGCTGCACGGAGATGCCGTAGTCGGTGAGCAGGACCCGCCCGTACGGGGCTCCGGTGCGGTCCGGGGCGAGCAGGATGTTCGCCGGTTTCACGTCCCGGTGCAGTACGCCCCGCTCGTGACCGGTGGTCAGCGCGTCCAGCACGGCCAGCCCGATCCGGGCGCACTCGGCGGGGGCGAGCGGGCCGCCCCGGGCGACCAGCTCCCGCAGATCGACGGCGCCCGCCACGTGCTCCATGACGATCCACGGCAGGCCTTCGTGCTCCATGACGTCGTGCACGGTCACCACATGCGGGTGATCACGCAGACCGGCCGCGTGCCGGGCCTCCGCGCGGGCACGGGCGACCCTGGTC
Organism: Streptomyces chlorus; assembly: GCF_042655885.1. Taxonomy (NCBI): domain Bacteria; kingdom Bacillati; phylum Actinomycetota; class Actinomycetes; order Kitasatosporales; family Streptomycetaceae; genus Streptomyces; species Streptomyces chlorus. The sequence goes on along the minus strand of NZ_JBHSOA010000035.1, from coordinate 168,369 downwards.
TCCCGCTCCTGGCCGGGCTCGGCCGGATCGTGGAACACGATCTCCTTGAGGGCGACCTCACAGGCGAGTCTCTGGTCATGGGCCAGCCAGACATGCCCCATGCCACCCCGGCCCAGCCGGTGCAGCAGCACATAGCGGCCGGCGACGACCCGGCCCGCTCCCGACGACGACGCGCGCAGTGCCATGACCGCTTCCCCCCGGCGGCTCGCCCTGGCGGCTCATGCTACTGAACGGCGGCACCCTTCAGGTGAATCGGGAAGAAAGTGAGCGAGGAGGAGAGAAAGGGATCGAAAGGGGCTCATTTCCCGGTTGCGTTCAATGAGGTCAGATAGGCGTTGTACGCCTCGAGTTCCTTGTCCCCGTCGCGGTCCGCGGCCCGGTCGGTGCGCTTGGCCTGCCGCTGGTCCGAGGCGTACCACTGGAACAGCAGCGCGATCAGCACCAGCACGGACGGGATCTCGCTGAACGCCCAGGCGATACCGCCGGCCGCGTTCTGGTCGGAGAGCGCGTCGATGCCCAGGGAGCCAGGCGGATTCTGGAAGCTTGTCACCATCGGGGTGGACGCCATCATCAGCGCGATGCCGAAGAACGCGTGGAACGGCATGCCCGCGAACAGCTCCAGCATCCGCATCAGGTGCCCCGGCCGGTGCGGGCCCGGGTCCACGCCCATGATCGGCCAGAAGAAGACCAGGCCGACGGCGAGGAAGTGCACCATCATCGCGATGTGCCCCACCTGGGAGCCCATCAGGAAGTCGAACAGCGGGGTGAAGTACAGCGCGTACAGGCTCGCGATGAACATCGGGATGGTGAACAGCGGGTGGGTGACGCCCCGCATGTAGCGGCTGTGCAGCAGCATCAGCAGCAGTTCGCGCGGCCCCTTGCGGCCACGGGCGGCCGGCGGCAGGGCGCGCAGCGCCAGTGTGATCGGGGCGCCGAGCAGGATCAGGATGGGCGACACCATGCTGATGACCATGTGCTGCACCATGTGCACGCTGAACATGACCATGCCGTAGTCGTTCAGCGCGGTGCACATCATGAGCCCGACGCTCAGCACGCCGACGAAGAACGACACGGTCCGTCCGATCGGCCACTTGTCGCCGCGCCGCACCAGACGGACGACCGCCCAGCCGTACAGCGCCAGCCCCAGCAGGCAGGCGACGAGGAAGAACGGGTCCGCCGACCAGGCGAGCCCTCGCCCCAGCGTGAACGGCGGCAGATCCATGGTCGTGCCGTGCCCGCTGTGATCCATCCGCCGGCTCCGTTTCGTGGGGGTTGTGCGCCGTCTGTCCGCACCAGAGTAGAACCGCCCCCGGCCGCGACGGCGACCGGGGGGGGGCGGCTTCACCCGGCGGCTGCCGGAACGTCAGGCGCTACAGGACGCACTCCGCCTCGGCGTAGCGGTCGTCGGGCACCGTCTTCAGCGTCTCGACGGCCTCGGCCAGCGGCACCGTCACGATGTCCGTGCCGCGCAGCGCCGTCATCCGCCCGAACTCCCCGCGGTGCACGGCCTCCACGGCGTGCCAGCCGAAGCGGGTGGCCAGCACCCTGTCGTACGCCGTCGGTGTCCCGCCTCGCTGGGTGTGCCCGAGGATCACCGGACGCGCCTCCTTGCCGAGCCGTGTCTCCAGTTCCACGGAGAGCTGCCGCGCGATCCCGGCGAACCGCTCATGGCCGTAGACGTCCCTGGCGCCCTCGTCGAAGTCCATGGTCCCGGCCCGCGGCTTGGCGCCCTCCGCGGCGACCACGATGGCGAACCGCTTGCCCGCGGAGAACCGCGCACCGACCTTCGCGGTCAGCTCGTCGATGTCGAAGGGCCGCTCCGGTACGACGATCGCGTGCGCGCCGGCCGCCATGCCGGAGTGCAGCGCGATCCAGCCGGTGTGGCGGCCCATGACCTCCACGATGAGTACCCGCTGGTGGGACTCGGCGGTCGTCTTCAGCCGGTCCAGCGCCTCGGTCGCCACACCGACGGCCGTGTCGAAGCCGAAGGTGACGTCGGTGACGGCGATGTCGTTGTCGATGGTCTTCGGCACGCCCACTATCGGCAGGCCGTTGTCCGACAGCAGCCGGGCCGCCTTCAGCGTGCCCTCACCGCCGATCGGGACGATCGCGTCGAGGCCGAGCTCCTGGACGTATCCCCTGGCTCGCTCCACACCGTCCCGCAGATGCTCGGGACGTACCCGGGAGGAGCCGAGGATGGTGCCGCCGCGGGCGAGGATGCCACCCACCGCGTCGAGGTCGAGCTTGAGGTAGTCGCATTCCAGGAGGCCCTTCCAGCCGTCCCGGAAGCCGATGACCTCGTCGCCGTGGTCGACGACGGCGCGATGGACGACGGAGCGGATGACGGCGTTCAGGCCGGGGCAGTCGCCGCCGGACGTGAGGACACCAATGCGCATAGCCCGAAACAACCTTCTAGCCGTGGGCCGGGACCGGACCGCGTCGTCCGGCTCGATCCCCGCCACCCTAGCGGCACCGGAGGGTGGGGTCGAAGCGCGCGTCCGCCTACTGGACGACCCCGCTCACCTGTGCGGACCAGCTGTCGGACGGGCCGGATGGCACCGGCCCGTCCGGACGCGGTCGCGGGTGTTACGCGGGCTGCTGCGAGGCCGCGATGCGCTCGCCCCGCAGTGCCTCGTACCAGTGGTCGTCGGTCGGCGGCAGCGCGTTGACGTCGAGCGCCAGTTTCAGCAGCAGGTCCGCGATCTGCGGGTTGCGGGCCAGCACCGGACCGTGCATGTACGTGCCGAACACGGTGTCGTTGTAGGCGCCCTCGGTGCCGTCCCCCGTGCCGTTTCCGTTGCCGAAGCGCACCCGGGCGAGCGGGCGGGCCGTCGGACCGAGGTGGGTGACGCCCTGGTGGTTCTCGAAACCGGTCAGTGGCGGCAGACCCAGCGGCGGGTCGATGTCGCCCAGCACGTCGCCGACGCACCGGGCGCCCTCGCCGCGCACCGAGACGACGTCGAGCAGGCCGAGGCCGGGCTCCCGCTGGCCGAGGTCGTTGATGAACTCGTGGCCGAGGATCTGGTAACCGGCGCACACGGAGAACACGATCGCGCCGTTTCCCACCGCCCGGTGCAGGCCGCCGTCCCGGCGCAGCCGCTCGGCAGCGAGCCGCTGCGGACGGTCCTCACCGCCGCCGATCAGGTAGATGTCGCCGGACGTCGGAATCGGCTGGTCACTGCGCACATCGAGCCGGGACACGTCGAGCCCGCGCTGCCGGGCCCGGCGCTCCACGACGAGCACATTGCCCTGGTCACCGTAGGTGCTCAGCAGGTCGGGGTAGATCCATACGATCCGCAGACCGTTGTCGCTCATGAAGTCACTGTCCTTGTGAGTACGTCGCGATGCGTCGCCGGCGTCAGTTGCCGACGCGGCGGCGCAGGTCCTGGAACGCGGTGTAGTTGGCGATGACCTCGATCCGGCCGGGCGGGCACTGCTGCAGCGCCTGGTCGAGGTCCTCACAGACCTGGAACTGCTGGTTCGCGACCTCGAGCCGCACCGCGAGGTCCAGCTTCCGGTCGCCGAGGACGACGATCGGGTGACCGGTCAGCCGGGTGTAGTCGACGTCCCACAGCCAGGAGGTGTCGGTGCCGTCGGCGGAGCGGGCGTTCACCGACAGGATCACCGGGGTGGGCGGGGGGTCGATGAGCGAGAACGTCTCCAGCCAGCCGGCGGGGTTCTTGGCGAGCAGCAGCCGCAGGTCACGGCCCTGGTACTGGACGACGTCGTACCGGCCGGCGACGGCCTGCACCTGGTACATGCGCTCCAGGGCGACCTGCGGGGGTACCCCGAACACCGCGGCGACGGCCGCGGAGCTCGCGGCGTTGGCCTTGTTGGCGCGGCCCGGCAGCTGAAGGTGGATCGGCCAGGCGGAGCCGTGCGGGTCGAGGACGTGGTCGCCGGAGAGCGCCCAGCTCGGGGTGGGACGGCGGAAGCCGCACTCGCCGCAGAACCAGTCGTCGCCGGGGCGCTGCATCACACCGCCGCAGGACGGGCAGGACCAGGCGTCGTCCTTCCACATCTGGCCCGCGGCGACCCAGATCACGTTGGCGGAGGAGGACGCGGCCCATACGACCAGCGGGTCGTCGCAGTTGGCGACGACGACCGCCTTGGAACCGGCCAGACCCTCGCGCCAGTTCTCCGCGAGCATCCGCGTCTCGCCGGCCCGGTCGAGCTGGTCGCGGGAGAGGTTGAGCAGGGCGATGCACTTGGGGTCGGTGTCCCGGGCGACGCCGGCGAGGTACTTCTCGTCGACCTCGATGACGCCGAACTTCGACTCCGAGCCGCCCGCGAGCGCCGAGGTGATGCCCGCGGGCATGTTGGCGCCCAGGGCGTTGGACACGACCGGACCGGCGGCCTGCAGGGCCTCCGCGATGAGCCGGGTGGTGGTGGTCTTGCCGTTGGTCGCCGACACCAGGATGCAGTCCAGGTTCTGGGCGAGCCGGGCGAGGAGATCGGGGTCGAGTTTGAGCGCGACCCGGCCGCCGATCACCGAACCGCTGCCGCGTCCCGCGGCGCGTGATGCCGCTGCGACCGCCCTGCCCGCGGTCACGGCCAGCTTGGCCCGCGGCGTGAGCGGGTCCGAGTTGCCTGCCATCAAGTCTCGATCCTCCTTGCGTACGCGCCGCGCCTGTGGCTGACGGCCACGTGGTGTGAACCTCAGCCTATCGAGATCCATTCGCACTCCAGAACCACGTCACCACCCATGAGACGGGCGTTGCTGCAAGGACCGTACTCTGACGGCCATGCGAGACGGTTCCATCCCCGGTGTCCACGGTCGTGTCCGGCCCCTCACGCTGCTCGGCGACCCGGTGCTGCACGCGCCCTGCGAGGAGGTGACCGACTTCGGCCCGGAACTGGCCCGCCTCGTGGAGGACTTGTTCGCCACGATGTACGCCGCGCAGGGTGTGGGCCTGGCCGCCAACCAAATCGGAGTGCCGCTGCGGGTGTTCGTGTACGACTGCCCGGACGACGAGGACGTCCGTCATCTGGGACATGTGGTCAACCCGCGACTGGTCGAGACGGACGGGGTGGTGGTGCGCGGCCCGGAGGGCTGTCTGTCGCTGCCGGGCCTGGAGGCGGGGACGGAACGTCACGATCACGCGGTCGTCGAGGGCCGCACGGTGACGGGTGAGCCGGTCACCGTGCACGGTACGGGGTTCTTCGCCCGGTGCCTGCAGCACGAGTGCGACCACCTGGAGGGCCGCGTCTACGCCGACCGCCTGACCGGCCGGCGCCGGCGCAGGCTCGGCCGCCAGGTGCGGCGGGCCTCCTGGAACGGGCGGGACCGAGGGGCGGGCGGTGCTGGGGAGGCGGAGGGCTGAGGGAGCGGACGGGATCGGGGGGACGGGCGGTCTCCTGGAGCGGACGGGAGCGGTGGAGCAGGCGGGCCCGCCGAGGCGGGCCGGGGGCCGGGGCTCAGAACCCCGGACCGCCGACCCGGTCGCCCGCCGCCGCCAGCCGGCCCCACAGCAGGTCGGCCAGGCTGTGCACCAACTCGGCCCGGGAGCAAGGCCGTTCGCCGAGCCACCAGTCGCCGGCCGCGTGCATCATCCCGACAATCCCGTGTCCCCACACGCGGGCCAGTTGCCGGCTGCCGGGACCGAGGTCCAGCCGCTCCTCGATGACCTGGGCCAGCTCCTCGCCCATGCGCCGCAGCAGCGGCGCCGAGTGCTTGCCGACGTCGAAGCCCTGGTCGCCGGGTGAACCCTCCGCCGGGTGCATCAGGAACCGGTACACCTGGGGACGCAGCTCGATCGCCGCGAGATAGGTGTCCAGGGTGTTCTCGACCCGCTCCCGCCGGTCCGCCGGGGCGTCCAGTGCCGCCCGCAATGAGGCCAGCAGGGCATCGGTGTGCCGCTGGGCGAGGGCAGCGTACAGTCCTCCCTTGTCGCCGAAGTGCCGGTAGAGGATCGGTTTGGTGATGCCCGCCTCGGCGGCGATCGCGTTCATCGAGGCGTGCGGGCCGTCGCGCAGCACCACCCGGTCGGCGGCCTCCAGCAGCTCGCGCCGGCGGCGGTCGGCGGACCGTTGCTGATCGGTCCGCTGTGTGGTGTCCATGATCTCTCCCCACCCCTGCTGAGTCGGTGACGCCTGCGCAAACTAACACTGACGGTGTGACCAGCGGCGAACGGGATGACGGGGCCCAGGGGAGTTGACTTTCCCTACCAGCCGGTAACAGACTCTGGTTACCGTAAGTAACATGCATGTGCGTCGCCGCTGGAGGGGACATGGCCGAGTTCATCATGGAGCTCAACGAGGAACAGAAGGAAGTCCGGGACTGGCTCCACGGCTTCGCCGCCGATGTGATCCGCCCCGCGGCCGCCGAGTGGGACGAGCGCGAGGAGACTCCCTGGCCGGTCATCCAGGAGGCCGCCAAGGTCGGCATCTACTCGCTCGACTTCTACGCCCAGCAGTACTTCGACGCCACCGGCCTCGGCATCCCCATGGCGATGGAGGAACTGTTCTGGGGCGACGCCGGCATCGCCCTGTCGATCGTCGGCACCGGCCTCGCCGCTGTCGGCGTCCTCGCCAACGGCACCGAGGAGCAGATCGGCACCTGGATCCCCCAGATGTACGGCGACGTCAACGACGTCAAGGTCGCCGCCTTCTGCTCCTCCGAGCCCGACGCCGGCTCCGACGTCGCCTCCATGCGGACGCGTGCCGTGTACGACGAGGCCAAGGACGAGTGGGTGATCAACGGCACCAAGACCTGGGCGACCAACGGCGGCATCGCGGGCGTCCACGTCGTCGTCGCGGTCGTCGACCCGGAGCTCGGCTCCAAGGGCCACGCCTCGTTCATCATCCCGCCGAACACCCCCGGCTGCTCCCAGGGCCAGAAGTTCAAGAAGCACGGTATCCGCGCCTCGCACACCGCCGAGGTGATCCTGGACAACGTCCGTGTGCCCGGCTCCTGCCTGCTCGGCGGCAAGGAGAAGCTCGACGAGCGCCTCGCCCGCGCCCGGGAGCGTGCCGAGCAAGGGGGTGAGAGGGTGAAGAACGCCGCGATGGCCACCTTCGAGGCCTCCCGCCCGGCGGTCGGCGCCATGGCGGTGGGCACCGCCCGCGCCGCCTACGAGGTCGCCCTGGAGTACGCGCAGACCCGCGAGCAGTTCGGCCGCCCGATCATCGACAACCAGGGCATCGCCTTCCAGCTGGCAGACATGCGCACCCAGATCGACGCCGCCCGCCTCCTGGTGTGGCGTGCCTCCTGGATGGCCGTGAACGGCAAGCCGTTCACGGCGGCCGAGGGCTCGATGTCCAAGCTGTACGCCAGCGAGACCGCCAAGCAGGTCACCGCCCAGGCGATCCAGATCCTCGGCGGCAACGGCTACACGCGCGAGTACCCGGTGGAGCGCATGCACCGCGATGCCGCTATTTACACCATTTTCGAAGGCACGAGCGAGATCCAGCGTCTGGTCATCGCCCGCACCCTGTCCGGCATGCCCATCCGCTAGGCACCGCAAGGAGCTGGGGGCGGGGGAGCGGCGGCCCGGTGGCGCGA
>NZ_JBHSOA010000035.1:61797-160831 GCF_042655885.1 Streptomyces chlorus | reverse complement strand
TCTGCCGGTTCCCCACGGGTGACGTCCGTCCGGCTCCTGGGGGACCATGCTGGGGGAGCCGGTCGTCCCACGGACCGGCCGACCGACGCGACGGAGACCGCGATGACGCGCACGGCCCGGGAACTGCTGGAGACGATCACGCGGGAACTGGCCCCGGACCCCCGGTCCAACCCGCTCGTACCACTGATCGCCCGCGGTGACGCCGGCCGGGACACCCTGGCCGCGCTCGCCCTGGAACAGAGCTGGGTGATCCCCGCCGACCGCCGTGCGTTCCAGCACCTGGCGGACCGCTCCGCGGACCAGCCGCGGGCCGCCGCGTACTTCACCGCCCTGGCCGAGGGCGAGGACCTGGCGGCGGCGCGGCTGGACGCCTTCGCCGCGGCCTGCGGCGTGGACCGGGAGCGTGTGGCGTCGTACGACCCCCTGCCGGGCTGCCAGGCCTACCCCGCCTACGTCGCCTGGCTGGCCCTCAACGCGGCACCGGCGGACGCCGTCCTCTCGGTGACCGCCAACTTCTCGGCCTGGGGCGGCTACTGCGCCACCATCGCCGAAGCGCTGCGCACCCACTACGGCTTCACCGACGAGGCCTGCGGGTTCTTCGACTTCTTCGCCGAACCGGCCCCCGTCCTGGACCGGACGGCGGCCGAAGCGGTCCAGGACGGCCTGGACACGGGCCGCCTCGACGAGAGCCTGGCGCGGGGGTACGGCCACCTGCTGCAGAGCTACGAGTCGCTGTTCTGGAGGACGCTGCTCCGGCCGGTCTGAGCACGCGGCCGGCAGACCGCCGCCCGCGCTTGCCCGGGCGGGAGACCTAGGCCCTGGTTCCGCTGCTGTGGGCGATGCACGCCACGTCGATCCGGTCGGCCAGCTTCGCCAGTTCGATGGTGAGCGCGGCGACCGTGTCCTCGTCGAGCCGGTCGTCGCCGGACTCCACGAGATGCAGCCACCGCCCGCCCATCGTGCGCAGCAATTTGCTCACGTCCGCCGCGGAGACCTGCAAGGTACCGCGGTCGTCGACGATCAGAGGCAGAGTCACTTCGCGGTTCACAGATCGGATCGTAACCGCGGGAGCGTCACGCACCGTGCCAAACCGTGGTGATGTTGCAGAACTCGCGGATTCCGTGCCCGGACAGCTCACGCCCGTACCCGGACCGCTTGACCCCGCCGAACGGGAACGCCGGATGGGACGCCGTCATCCCGTTCACGAAGACGCTGCCCGCTTCCATGTCCCGGACGAAGCGGTCGGCCTCGGCCTCGTCACGCGTCCATACGTTGGAACTCAGACCGAACGAGGAGTCGTTGGCGATCAGCACCGCCTCGTCCAGGTCCGCCGCCCGGTACAGCGTGGCGACCGGGCCGAAGGCCTCCTCCCGGTGGACGCGCATGTCGCGGGTGATCCCGGTCAGGACGGTCGGCGGGTAGTACCAGCCGGGCCCGTCGGGGAGTTCGCCGCCGCACAGCACGCGGGCCCCGGACCGTACGGCGTCGTCGACCAGTTCCGCCAGGTCCCTGCGCCCCTGCTCGCTGGCGAGCGGGCCGACCTCCGTGCCCTCGTCCATGGGGTCGCCGGTCGTCAGTGCCCGCATGCCCCGGGTGAAGCGTTCGGCGAACGCGTCGTAGACGTCCGTGTGCACGATGAACCGCTTGGCGGCGATACAGGACTGCCCGTTGTTCTGCACCCGCGCGGTGACCGCGACCTCGGCGGCCCGGTCCAGGTCGGCGGAGGGCATGACGACGAACGGGTCGCTGCCGCCCAACTCCAGCACCGTCTTCTTGATCATCTCCCCGGCGGTGGAGGCCACCGCGCGTCCGGCGGGCTCACTGCCGGTGAGGGTGGCGGCCCTGACCCGCTCGTCCCGCAGGATGTCGTCCACGGCGGCGGAGCCGATGAGCAGGGTCTGGAAACAGCCCTCGGGGAAGCCCGCCCGGTGGAACAGGTCCTCCAGGTACAGGGCGGTCTGCGGCACGTTCGAGGAGTGCTTGAGCAGGCCCACGTTGCCGGCCATCAGCGCGGGCGCGGCGAACCGCACGACCTGCCACAGCGGGAAGTTCCACGGCATGACGGCGAGCACCGGGCCGAGCGGCCGGTAGCGCACCAGGACCCGGGAGGCCCCGGAGTCCTTCATGTCGGACGGGTCGGGCTCCTCGTCGGCGAGAAGGACCGCGGCCCGGTCGGCGTACCAGCGCATCGCCTTGGCGCACTTGGCGGCCTCCGCGCGGGCCTGCCCGACCGGCTTGCCCATCTCGGTGGTCATCACCTCGGCGATGCTGTCCCGGTCCTCGTCGAGGAGGTCGGCGGCCCGGTGCAGCAGACGGGCGCGCTCCTCGAACATCGTCGTCCGGTACGTGCGGAACGTGGCCTCCGCGAGCTGGAGCCGGCGCTCGGTCTCCTCCTCGCCCATGGCCTCGTACGTCCTGAGCGTCTCGCCGGTCGCCGGATTCACCGTTGCGATGGGCATGGCTGGCCTCCCTGGGGACGGAGCGTGCATGTCGACCCTCCCGCGCGACGGTGGGCGTCGCAACGCGGAAGGGTTCTTCAGGGCGAGTGCTCCGCCAAGCGGTCGAGAAACGCCGCCTGGGCGGAGACGATCAGTTCCCGCGCCCGGTCCAGGGCGAGCCACTCCACCCGGTCCAGCTCCGGGAACTCCTGTATCCGGCCCGATCTCGGCGGCCACTCCATCCGGAAGGTGCCGGGCACGACGGCCGCCGGGGCGAGGTCGCCCTCGACGGCCCAGGCCGTGACAATCTTGCCGCCCGACTGCCGGACCTCGCCGAGCGGCACGGCCTCCCCGTCGGGCGGCGGCAGGCCCAGTTCCTCCTCGAACTCCCGGCGCGCCGCGTCCCAGGCCGTCTCACCGGCGTCGTACTCGCCCTTCGGCACGGTCCACGCGCCGGCGTCCCGGCGAACGAAGAACGGGCCGCCCATGTGACCGAGCAACACCTCGAGCCCGTGATCGGTGTGTCGGAACGCCAGCAGACCGGCACTTCGGGCACCCGTCACGGGCCTACCTCCGGGTGCGCGGCGAGCAGGATCTCCACCGTGTCCGCCTCGTCCGGGCGCTTGTCCTCGCGGTAGCGGACCACCCAGGCGAAGCGCAGGGTGACACCGGCCGGGTAGCGGGTGGAGCGCTGGAGGCCGTCGTAGGTGATCTCCACGACGAGTTCCGGGCGCACGGTGACGACGTACGCGCTCGTGTCGCCCTCACCCTCACCCTCACCCTCACCCTCACCCTCACCCTCACCCTCACCCTCACCCTCACCCTCACCCTCGCCGGTGCCGGGACCGGTGGCCAGTTCGCGCAACCGTTCGGTCTGCCACGTCAGCATGGCGTCGGTCATCCCCTTGAAGGTCTTGCCGAGCATCACGAAACCGCCGTCGACGGTGCGGGCACCCAGGTGCAGGTTGGACAGCTTGCCGCTAAGGCGTCCGTGGCCCCACTCGGCCGCCAGCACCACCAGGTCGAGCGTGTGCACGGGCTTCACCTTCAGCCAGGACGCGCCGCGCCGTCCGGCGCTGTAGGGGGCGTCGAGTCCCTTGACCACGACGCCCTCGTGACCGCGCGCCAGTGTGTCGGTGAGCAGGAACCCGCTGCTCGTCCTCGGTCGCCGCGCCCAGCAGCTCCCCGACCAGCAGGGCCCGCTCGGCCTGCGCGCCGGGGCCGGGCACCCCGGCGAGCAGAGTGTCGACGGCGCGGACGGTCAAGGTCGCCCGCTCCGCCGGGGCGACCGGCCGGCCCAGCGTTTTCGAGCCCACGCCGATCCGGCCCTGCGGCAGCCGGCCCGCCAGATACGGGATGACGACGGGGACATCGTCCGCCTCCGCGTCCCGGACAGCTCCGCGAGCAGCGCGACCTTCCGGGACCGCGCCGAGGCGGCGGCGACCTCCTGCGACACACGGGCCAGCCGGGACAGCAGCATGCAGCCATGGTGCTACGGGGAGCGGCGTTCCACACCCGGGTCGCCGAAGCGGCCGAGGATCACGCGGTCACCGCGGCGTCCAGGTCCGTCAACAGCAGATCCCCGACGATCGCGGCCGCCGCTCGGTAACCCCCGCTCGCCGCGTGGACGACCTGTTCGGCGAAGCCGATCGCGTTGCCCGCCGCCCAGACGCCCGGCACCGAGGTCAGGCCCGTCGGGTCCACGACCGGGTACGCACCGAGCGGGGTCTCGGACAGCTCGGCGCCGAGCCGCTCCAGCAGGCCCGTCCGCGGCACGGGGCGCGGCCCGACATACAGCACGGAGCGGGCGTGGACGGAGCCGTCGGCAAGACGGACGCCGGTGAGTCGGTCGTCCTCGATTATCAGTTCCGTGACCTCGCCGGGCACCACACCGACACCGGCCGCGGCCAGCCGGCGCAGGTCCTGGTCGGACAGCTCCTCCTCGGCGACCGTGTGCAGGAAGAAGGTGACGTCCTTGGACCACCGGGACACCATCAGCGCCTGGTGCACACTCATGGCGCTGGAGGCGAGCACCCCGAACGGCTGGTCGCGGACCTCCCAGCCGTGGCAGAACGGGCAGTGCAGCACGTCCCGTCCGAACCGTTCGGTGACTCCGGGGACCGCGGGCAGCTCGTCCTTCAGCCCGGTGGCGACGATCAGCCGCCGCGCGCGGACGGTCCGGTCACCGTCCAGCAGTACGGCGAAGTCTGCGGTGCCGGTGCCGTTCCGGGTCACGTCCGTCACCCGGCCCGCGAGCAGTTCGACGCCGTAGCCCGCGATCTCCTCACGGCCGGCGGCCAGGAACGCGGCCGGTGACATCCCGTCCCGCGACAGGTAGCCCTGCATGTGGGGCGAGGGCGCGTTGCGCGGCTCGCCCGCGTCGACGACCAGGGTCCGCAGCCGGGCCCGGCCGAGCACCAGCGCGGCGGACAGCCCGGCCGCACCACCTCCGATCACCACCACGTCGTAGTCGGTGCCAGTCCCGGTGCCGTCCGTTTCTCCGGTCCCGTGTGTGAATCCGTCGCGGGTGTTCCCGCTCTTCTCGGTCATGGCGACCACCTCCACGCCGACCGTCGCCCGAGTGCTATCGGATTGACAAATGTCTTTGCCGATCCTGCAATATCGGTATGGCTACCGACGGCATGACTACCGATGACGTTCTCGCGGATGTGGGTCCCCGGCTGAGGCGGCTCAGGAAGGAGCGGGAGGTGACCCTTGCAGGGCTGTCCGAGGCGACCGGCATCTCCGTGAGCACCCTCTCGCGGCTGGAGTCCGGACTGCGCAAACCCAGCCTCGAACTGCTGCTGCCGATCGCGCGGGCCCACCAGGTGCCGCTGGACGAACTGGTCGGTGCGCCGCCCGTCGGTGATCCGCGCATCCGCTCCAAGCCGTTCCAGCACTGTGGCCGCACCCACTGGCCGCTCACCCGCCAGCCCGGCGGACTCCAGGCGTACAAGGTGCTCGAACCGCAACGCACGTTCGAGCCCGAACCCCGCACGCACGAGGGCTACGAGTGGCTGTACGTGCTGTCCGGCAAGCTGCGGCTGGTACTGGGCGAGCACGACGTGGTGCTGACGGCGGGGGAGGCGGCGGAGTTCGACACGCGCGTGCCGCACGCCTTCGGGTCGACGGGAGAGGGTCCGGTGGAGTTCCTCAGCCTGTTCGGTCCGCAGGGGGAGCGGATGCACGTACGGGCACGTCCCAAGCGGTCCTGACGGACTCGGCGCCCCCTCGGCGGACCGGGGTGCGCAAGGCCGTGACGTGCGAGACGGTTCCCTGAAGGCAAGCGACCGCTTAGTATGCGATGGACCCGGTCAGGCGAACACGACGTTCACAGTCCCGTGGAGGCTCCGCATGCAGGCATGGCAGGTGCACGAGATCGGCGAGCCGGGCGAGGTGATGAGCCTCGCGGAGGTGGAGCGGCCGACGCCCGGTGAAGGCCAGGTCCTGCTGAAGGTGCGTGCCGCGAACATCAACTTCCCGGACGCGCTGATGTGCCGGGGCCAGTACCAGGTCAGGCCGCCGCTGCCGTTCACCCCCGGAGTGGAGATCTGCGGCGAGACCGAGGACGGGCGCCGGGTGCTCGCCAGCCCCGCGCTGCCGTACGGCGGCTTCGCCGAGTACGCGGTCGCGGACGCCGCCGGACTGCGCTCCGCCCCGGACGTGCTGGACGACGCCGAGGCCGCCGCCCTGCACATCGGCTACCAGACCGGCTGGTTCGGGCTGCACCGCCGGGCCGGCCTGGAGGCCGGCGAGACGCTGCTCGTGCACGCCGCCGCGGGAGGGGTCGGCAGCGCGGCCGTGCAGCTCGGCAAGGCCGCCGGCGCCACCGTCATCGGCGTGGTCGGCGGTGCCGCCAAGGTGCCCGTCGCCCGCGAACTGGGCTGCGACGTGGTGATCGACCGGCGTGAGCAGGAGGTCATCGCCGCGGTGAAGGAGGCCACCGGCGGTCGGGGAGCCGACGTGATCTACGACCCGGTCGGCGGAGAGGCCTATGCCCAGTCCGCCAAGGTCGTGGCCTTCGAGGGCCGGATCGTGATCGTCGGCTTCGCGAGCGGCACGATTCCCGGCCCGGCGCTGAACCACGCCCTGGTGAAGAACTACTCGATCCTCGGCCTGCACTGGGGCCTCTACAACACCAGGAACCCGAAGCTGGTCCAGCACTGCCACGAGCAGCTTCTGGAGCTGGCCGCCCGGGGCGCCGTCAAGCCGCTGGTGAGCGAGCGCGTGCCGCTGTCCGGTGCCGCCGACGCCGTGCAGCGGGTCGCGGACGGCGTCACCACCGGACGCGTCGCCGTGCTGCCCTCGGCGGAGAACGGAGCCGTCGCATGACCGAAGCAGCCGAACTGAGGCGGCACACCCAGGATTTGCTGGCCGCACAGCCGCCCGCCACCACCGGCCGCCTCGACTTCCTGCGCGCCCGCTTCGACGCGGGACTCGCCTGGGTGCACTACCCCGAGGGGCTCGGCGGACTCGGCGCCCCGCGGTCCCTCCAGGCCGTCGTGGACGCCGAGCTGGAGGCCGCCGGGGCGCCCGACAACGACCCGCGGCGCATCGGCATCGGCCTCGGCATGGCCGCGCCGACGATTCTGCAGTTCGGCACGGAGGAGCAGCAGCGCCGCTTCCTGCGGCCGCTGTGGACCGGCGAGGAGGTCTGGTGCCAGCTGTTCAGCGAGCCGGGCGCCGGATCCGACCTGGCCGCCCTGGGCACCCGGGCGGTCCGCGTGGACGGGGACGGCTGGGTGGTCGACGGGCAGAAGGTGTGGACATCGAGTGCCCATGCCGCCCGTTGGGCCATCCTCATCGCCCGCACCGACCCGGACGCGCCCAAGCACCGGGGCATCACCTACTTCGTCTGCGACATGACCGACCCCGGTGTCGAGGTACGGCCGCTGCGCCAGATCACCGGTGAGGCCGAGTTCAACGAGGTCTTCCTCACCGGCGTCCGCATCCCCGACTCCCACCGGCTCGGCGAGGTCGGCGACGGCTGGCGGGTCGCGCAGACCACGCTCAACAACGAGCGCGTGGCCATCGGCGGCATGCGGCTGCCCCGTGAGGGCGGCATGATCGGCCCGGTCGCGAGGACCTGGCGCGAACGTCCCGAACTGCGCACCCACGACCTGCACCAGCGCCTGCTCGAGCTCTGGGTGGAGGCCGAGGTCGCCCGGCTCACCGGCGAACGCCTGCGCCAGCAGCTCGCCGTCGGCCAGCCGGGCCCGGAGGGCGCCGGGACGAAGCTGAGCTTCGCCCGCCTCAACCAGCAGATCAGCGGCTTGGAGGTGGAACTCCTCGGAGCAGAGGGTCTGCTGTACGACGACTGGACCATGCGGCGCCCCGAACTGGTCGACTTCACCGGTCGCGAGGCCGGCTACCGCTACCTCCGCTCCAAGGGCAACAGCATCGAGGGCGGGACCAGCGAGGTCCTGCTGAACATCGTCGCCGAGCGCGTCCTGGGCCTGCCGGCCGAGCCGCGTACCGACAAGGACGTCGCCTGGAAGGACCTGGCCCGATGAGCACGACGAGCCCGACGAATACGACGAGCACGGCGAAGGCCGGCCCGGCGAATCCGGTGAGCGCGCAGCCCGATCTCCTGTACTCGGAGGAGGAAGAGGCGCTGCGCGCCGCCGTCCGGGACCTGCTCACCGACCACTGCGACGCGGCCCGGGTGATCTCCCGCACCGAGTCGGACACCCCGCACGACCTGTCGCTGTGGAAGGCACTCGCTGACGGCATGGGCCTCGCCGGGCTGCTGGTGCCCGAGGGCCGCGGCGGTCAGGGCGCCACGCACCGGGAGGCCGCGGTCGTCCTTGAGGAGCTGGGGCGGGCCGTCGCCCCCGTGCCCTATCTGACCAGCGCCGTTGTGGCCACCGAGGCGCTGCTGGCCTGTGCCGACGGGGGCGAGGCGCTCGCCTCGCTGGCGTCCGCGCGCCGGATCGGCGCCCTTGCCGTCCCTCTGCACACTGCCCCGGGTGCACCCTTTCCCACCGTCCGTGCGGCGGACGGTGTCCTGCACGGCGAGCTGACCGGCATCGCGGACGCGGCCGCGTCCGACGTGCTGCTCGTCCCGGCGGACGACGGCGGGCTGTACGCCGTCGAGGCGGACGCCGCCGGTGTCACCGTTACCGGGCAGACGTCCCTGGACCTGACCCGTCCCCTTGCCCGCGTCGCCCTGGAGGGCGCCCCGGGGCACCGGGTGGGCACCGCCGAACCCGCCGTACGACGGGCTCTGCGCGCGGGTGCCGGACTGCTGGCCTCGGAGCAACTCGGCCTCGCCGAATGGTCGTTGGCAGAGACCGTCCGCTATCTGAAGGATCGCAGGCAGTTCAACCGGCCGGTGGGCGGTTTCCAGGCGCTCAAGCACCGGCTCGCCCAGCTGTGGCTGGAAGTCGTCAACCTCCGTGCGGCGGCCCGCAACGCGGCGGACGCGCTGGCCGCCGACGCGGCGGCCGAGGGTGACGACGCCGATGCGGCTGTCGCTGTCGCTGTCGCTGTCGCGCAGGCCTACGCGGGCCAGGCCGCCGTCCATGCCGCCGAGGAGGCGCTGCAACTGCACGGCGGCATCGGGATGACCTGGGAGCACCCGGTCCACCTGTACCTGAAGCGGGCCAAGGCCGACTCGCTCGCTTACGGTACGGCGGGCGCCCACCGTGAGGCGCTGGCCGAACTCGTCGATCTGCAGACACCCTGACGTATCGTCACGTACCCTTCCGCACCGTCGAATCCGCTGGGCACTGGTACGCGCACTCGGCCGAACGTCCCACGGGAGAGCCCGCCGTCACGGCGGGCTCTCCCGTGGGATGTTCGGCTTCCCGCGAGGTGAACGTGCGGCAGCGGATCGGACAACTCGCGCCACGGCACTGCTTCTTGGGCATACGGGGGCCTCATACTCCAGAGGTTCCCGTACGCCATTCCAGGGAGGCGGAGCATGGCCCTCACCACCCGTCGCAGAGCCCTCACCACCCTCGGCGCCGCCCTCGCGGCCTCGTTCACCCTGCCGGCCACCCAGGCGCTGGCCGGTGAACACGGCTACCGCCCGCGGCCGTTGTGGCGGGCCCATGCCCACAACGACTATGAGCACCCGCGTCCCCTCCTCGATGCCCTCGACCACCGCTTCGGCAGCGTCGAGGCCGACATCCACCTCGCCGGCGACCAACTCCTCGTCGCTCACGACCCCGAGGACCTCGACCCGTCACGCACTCTCGAGTCCCTCTACCTCGATCCACTCACCGCTCGTGTGCGGGCCCACCACGGGTCGGTGTACCGGGGGCACCGCAAGCCGCTCCAGCTGCTCATCGACATCAAGACCGAGGGCGCGTCCACCTACCTCGAGCTCCACCGCCAACTCCGTCGGTACCGGCACCTGTTCACCACCTACGCGGGCGGCCGGGTGCTGCCCGGTCCGGTCACCGCCGTCATCTCCGGCGACCGTGCCGCCCGCGTACCGATGGAGGCCCAGCGGGTGCGGCATGCCTTCTACGACGGCCGACTGGCCGACCTCGGCGGGTCGGCCCGCTCTTCCCTGATCCCGCTGATCAGCGACAACTGGACGCTCAACTTCACCTGGCAGGGCGTCGGCGCGTTCCCCGTCGCCGAGCGCCGGAAGCTGCACGCCATCGTGGGCACCGCGCACGGGCGCGGCCAGACGGTGCGGTTCTGGGCCACCCCCGACCTGCCGGGCCCCGCCCGGGACGCCCTGTGGGGCGAATTGGTCGCCGCGGACGTCGACCACCTCAACACCGACGACCTCGCGGGACTGGAATCCTTCCTCGACGCGTACCGCCCGCGGTAAGTCGTAGACACCACACGTTCGGAGGACAGCTCAGCCGCCCGGGCGAACCCTCCGCTACGTCACACTTGCGGCCGAACGCCGCGAAGCGGACGTGGCGGAGGAGGTTGACGATGGCCATTTCCATCTCTGTGGTGCTGCTGCTCGCGATCCTGGCGGTGATCTTCCTGCGCAACGGCGGACTGAAGCTCTCCCACGGGATCGTCTGCTTGCTGCTCGGGTTCTATCTGGCGGGCTCGGGCATCGCCCCCGCCATCCACAGCGGCCTGACGGCGACGGCGGACATCGTCAGTGGTCTGCGGCCGTGAGGAGGCCAGGGCCGCCGACGCCGGAGGTCCCTGATCGGCCAAGGGGCGGGCGTCTCCTCAGCGTTCGGTCACCGGGTCGCGCGACAACACCGTGACCCGGTGGAAATTGCACCCGGAGGCCGTCGGTGCGGGGGAGGGGAGAGGGGAGGCCTGGTGGGCCTTGAGGGCGACGCTCACCAGGGTCAGCAGCAGGTCGATGTCGGTGGCGCAGTCCAGATGCACCGTCACCCAGTTCGAACCCGGGACCAGTTGGATCGCGGTCGAGGCGCTCAGGTCGTAGCGGAAGCGCTGGATGGCGCGGCGGGTCAGGTGGAGGTCGACATCCCGTCCTGTGTGGAAGTGGACGACCTCGTCCCGGGCGAAAAGGAGAGCCTGTCCGGTACCGCACCCCGCCTTGCAGGCGGTGAGATCGGGCCAGGCCCGAAGTCGCTCCATGGCTTGCTGCGCCGGTGTCATGGCCTCATAGTGTCCTGCTCACCGTGCGGCAACCAGTGGTTGGGCGTTTCGTAATCGATCAGTGAGGCGACGCACCCCCACGCGTATGATCACATCATGACAGGCAGTCACCTCACGACCATGCACGGAGTCTCCGTTCTCGTGTGCGACAAGGACGGATCGAAACTGAGCGGCGGCCAGACCGCCCTCGATCTGATCGGTGATGCCCTGGGGTGTCAGGCCGACATGGTGGCCGTCCCGGTCGAGCGGGTGGCGGACGACTTCTTCGCCCTGCGCTCGGGCGTTGCCGGTGAGGTCGCGCAGAAGTTCGTCAACTACCGCATCCGCCTGGCGATCATCGGCGACATCGCCTCCCACATGGACGGCAGTGATGCCCTCCGCGACTTCGTGCGCGAGGCGAACCGGGGCAATCAACTCTGGTTCGTCCCCGACCGTGCGGAACTCGAGGCGCGGCTGGCCTGAGAGTGTCGGCAGGAGCCCTGCTGACAGGAGGCCCCGCCCTCCCTCCCTGGGGCCGGTCGCAGGGGGCGGGCGGGGCATCGGGCACACTTTGCGTGTCGTAGTCCGTCTTGATGAAGGATGACTCACTCATGATCACGCTTACGAAGGAAGACGGCCCGGCAGACCTGGACGGAGTGACCCACCTGTCCATCGGGGCCTCCTGGGACCCGACCGCCGGCAGCAGCGGCGGGGTGCTGGGCAAGCTGCGCCGCAAGACCGGCACAGACCTCGACCTGATCGCCATTGCCATGCAGGGCGGGGACCCGGTACGCCTCGCGGGTCTCGACTCGCTCGACCCACTGGGCAACGGCTCGCTGGTCCACAGCGGAGACAACCAGACGGGACACGGCGACGGGGACGACGAGACGGTGACCGTCGAGTTCGCCCGGGTCCCGTCCAACATCACGTCGATCGTGTTCGTCGCCGCCGCCTACAAGAAGGGCAGCGCCTTCCAGAAGGCGCGCAACATCAGTTTCAAGGTCTACGACGCCACCGGGGGCAGCACCCAGCAGGTCGCCGACATCTGGCCGAGCATGCTCACCCAGGACAACTGCTGCGCCGTGGCCAAGGCGATCCGGGTCGGTGGCACGTGGAAGCTCGAGGTGATCAATGTGACGGGCAAGATCAAGCAGGGTGACGAGCATGCCCTGATGCGGTTCGCTGTCAGCAAGTAGCGAGAACGGGGGCCGGCCGAGCCGGCTGCGTGGATATGGGGGGCGGCGGGGCCGTGGTGAGCCAGGTGCTCTACGGTGAGCGGTCGAGGAATCCGCTGGTACGGACCGTGGAACTGACCGAGGACCGGCTGCGCAGGGGTGGCAGGATCACGCCGTTGGGCGAGCTGAACCTCGGCGCCATGGCTGAGGCGTTCCACCGCGGATTCTGGCTCGGAGGCGGCGGGACGGAACGCCCCTTGGAATGGCTGCCGGACGGGGCTGGGGCCGTGCCGGTGACCCGCGTCACCGGCACGACCACGCCCTTGAAGGTGCGACAGGCCACGGAGTTCGCCCGCACGCTCGGGGAACTGGCGGTCCGGCGGTGCGGTGGGCCCGACCAGGTGGCCGCTCTGGCGGCCCGGGCCCGCGCCGAGGGGGTGCCGCTGTGGATCGCGCGGCGGTTCGCGCAAGGGCCCGCCGGGCCGGTCACCGTCACCGTGGACCGACGGCTGGTGCGTGTGGACGTGTGGGGGCCGGGCGCGCCCGTCGTACGGATACGGGCGCCGCGCGGCTTCCACCGCGACAGCTCCGAGCCGGACAAAGGGCTGCGGCTGACCGTCGGCGACGTCGCCGCGGAACTGGTTCTCCGGAAGAAAGTGCGCAAGTCCAAGAGTTCCGTGGAAGTGCGACTGCCCGACCGGCACTGGGTGCTGTCGAGGAAGGACGCGGAGAGTTCGTGGCTTCTGCGCGACGAACGGCGTGTCGCCCTCCTGGCGCAGCCCTCGCGTTGGCCGGAGCCGGAGAAGGACACGGTACTGCTGCCGCTGGCCCCCGTGCGGTACGAGAGCCACGACCCGCTGGACGCCGTCATGGCGCAGGTCTTCGCCGTCGCCTTCGGGCTGGGGGACACGACCGGTTCGGCCCGGTTCCGGTCGGAGCGCCGCGCGGGGGACGGCTACGAGTCGGCCGGCGCCGATGACGCGTCGTGGGGCCACCCCTGGTTCAGCAACCTCGGCAGGGGGAGGGACGACAACGAGCCCGGCGGCCACGACGGCTGGGGCTCGGACGACGGCGGTGGCGGAGGCGGCGACGACGGTGGCGGAGGCGGCGGTGACGGCGGTGGCGGCGGGGACTAGCCGCGGGGCCACCAGGGATATCGGTCTCTTCCTCACCCCGCCCCGGCGACAACAGCCGGTAACCAGGCGTCCCTGACAACCGGCGACCACACTCTGCGGCGGACCGAACGGCCCCGGGCCGGCCGGACAGTTCGGCTCAAGCCCGTTCGGCGACGGACGCGGGGTCGTCCAGGACTCCCCGGATCACCGAGTGGGCCGCGCCCAGCAGGGGACCCTCGGGGCCCAGGAGGGACACCGAGACGGGGCAGGCCGGGCCCGCCGTGCGGCGGGCCAGTTCGGAGCGGAGCGACGGCAGCAGCCAGGGGGCGAGCCCGGACAGCGCGCCGCCCAGGACGACGCTCTCGGGGTCCAGGAGGTTGACCGCCCCGGTCAGCGCGATGCCCAGCGCCGTTCCCGCGTCGTGCAGGGCACGTCGTACGGCGGGGTCGCCCTGCTCGGCGCGGCCCGCGAGCAGGCCCACGCGGTCCTCGCCGGGCTCCAGGCCGGCGGCGCGCAGCACCGCCTCCTCGCCGGCGTACTGCTCCAGGCAGCCGCGGCCGCCGCACGCGCACTCAGGGCCGTCGGGCCGGACCGGCACATGGCCCAACTCGCCCGCGAAGCCGCGGTTTCCGAGCAGCAGTTGCCCGTCCACGACCACTGCGGCGCCGATGCCGATCTCGGCCGACACATGGAGGAAGTCGCGCGGGGCGCCCTCGCCGAGCCAGAGTTCGGCCAGCCCGCCGCAGTTGGCCTCGTTGGCCACGGTCAGCGGGAACCGTGCCGGGAGCAGGGCGCCGAGGTCGGTGTCGTGCCAGCCCAGGTTCGGCGCGCGGACGACAGTCCGTGCGTCGCGTGCCACCAGGCCCGGTACGGCCACGGTCAGCCCGGCCGGCCACAGACCCTCGTCCTCGATCGCGCCGACGGCCCGGAGCAGCAACGCGGTCAGCTCCCGGAGCACCGTCTCGGGGGAACGGCCGCGGTTCGGGACCAGCCGCACGGCCCGTGACCGGATCTCTCCGCGCAGGTCGACCGCGCAGACCGCGAGATGGTCGACGCCGACCTCGGCGCCGATCCCGGCCGGACCGCGCCCGCTGACGGCGAGTGCCGAGCCGGGCCGGCCCACGCGGCCGGGCCGCTCGGGGCCCAGTTCCTCCAGCAGGCCCGAGCGGACGAGCTCGTCCACCAGGGTGGACACCGCCGCCCTGGTCAGGCCGATGCGTGAGGCGACGGCGGCCCGGGACAGCGGCCCCTCGGCGCT
The DNA here is from genome assembly GCF_042655885.1 of Streptomyces chlorus. NCBI lineage: Bacteria > Bacillati > Actinomycetota > Actinomycetes > Kitasatosporales > Streptomycetaceae > Streptomyces > Streptomyces chlorus. The sequence continues at coordinate 146,316 of NZ_JBHSOA010000035.1, read as the reverse complement.
GACGGTGTGCATCACCCGCGAGAGATTGCGGCGGCGCATGCCCTGCTGGGTGTCGGGCAGCGCGCGTCGCTCCGGACCGGTCGAGGGCAGTACCCGCCCCGGGCCGGCCGGGCGGGCCTCGTGCAGCGGTGCGCTCATGCCTCCGTCAGTCCTCGGTCGGGGCCGGGTCGTTCCCGGTCGGTCCTGAATCGGTCGTGAATCGGTTCTTGGTCGTCAGGCGGTGTCCGTGCCGCGCTCCAGGAGCGGGGCCGCGTCGGAGAGTACCCCGGCGATCCTGGCCAGCGTTCCCTCGTCCCGCTCCACCGCCTCCAGCACCGGCCCCGCGGCCGTGTCCCAGCGGCGGGCGACCGCGGCCGGGTCCTCGCCGGTGAGCAGACCGGCCGCCTGCGCCGCCGCCCCCAGTGCGACCAGCTCCCGCGCCTCGGGCACCTGCACGGGCCGCCCCGACAGCCGCCGTACGGTCTGCTGCCAGGCCGCGCCCCGCGCGCCGCCGCCGATCAGCAGCAGGGGCGCCGACGGGTCCGCGTCCTCGTCGACCACGCGGTCCAGCGCGCCCAGCAGCGAGTGCACGGCACCGTCGTAGGCGGCCTGGAGCAGCTGGCCACCGGTCGTGTCGTGGCGCAGCCCGTGCAGCAGACCGGACGCGTTCGGCAGGTTCGGGGTGCGCTCGCCGTCCAGGAAGGGCAGGAGCGTGACGCCGGTGCCCGGCTCGACGGCCTCGCGGTCCAGGCCCAGCAGCGTCGCGACCCGGTCCACGGCGAGGGTGCAGTTGAGCGTGCAGGCGAGCGGCAGCCAGTCGCCGCGCGCGTCGGCGAAGCCCGCCACGATGCCGGTCGGATCGGCGGGCCGCCGCCGCGACACCGCGTACACCGTGCCCGAGGTGCCGAGGCTCATCACCGGCGTGCCGGGTCGTATGCCAAGCCCCAGCGCGGCAGCCGCGTTGTCCCCGGTGCCGCACGCCACCAGGGTGCCCTTGGAGAACGGCAGGTCATGGCTCGCGCGCACGGTCCCGGCCACCTCGCCGGGGCGCACGACCCGGGGGAGCAGCGCCGGGTCCAGCCCCACGTGCGCGAGGATCTCCTCGTCGTACGCCTCGGTCCCGGAGGCCCACCAGCCGGTACCGGAGGCGTCGCCGCGGTCGGTCGTGCCCTGCCCGGTGAGCCGTTCGGTCAGGTAGTCGTGGGGGAGCCGGACGGCCTTGGCGGCACGGACCGACTCCGGCTCGTGTTCCGCCAGCCAGGCCCACTTGGTGACCGTGAAGGAGGCGGCCGGCACGCTTCCGGTGCGCTCGGCCCAGAACTTCGCGCCGCCCAGCTCCTCGGTCAGCCGGTGGGCCTGGGGCGCGGAGCGCACGTCGTTCCACAGCAGCGCCGGGCGCACCGGCTCGCCGTGGGTGTCCAGAGCGACCAGCCCGTGCTGCTGGCCGCCGATCGACACCGCGGCGGCCTCGTGCGCCGCCTGACCGCACTGGCGCAGCGCCTCCGTCAGGGCGTCCCACCACTGACGGGGATCGCTCTCGCGGCCCGCACCCGAGGTCACCGTGTGCGGTGCCTGGCCGCTCGCGACGACCCGTCCGGTGGCCACGTCGACGACCAGTGCCTTGGTGGACTGGGTGGACGTGTCCACGCCGACGACGAGCGGACCCTCGGCTGCTGACATCGGTTTCTCCCTCTAACGCGGCTCGGCGGGCTGACCATCTTCCCAGAGATGCTGCTGCATACTAATTTGTAAATCGCCATGACGAAATAGTCTCAGCGAGTAAGGAGCCGCGGCATGAACTACCAGCCCACCCCCGAGGACAGGTTCACCTTCGGCCTGTGGACCGTCGGCTGGCAGGGACGGGACCCGTTCGGTGACGCCACCCGACGCGCCCTCGACCCGGTCGAGTCGGTGCAGCGCCTGTCCGAGCTGGGCGCCCACGGTGTCACCTTCCACGACGACGACCTGATCCCGTTCGGCTCGAGCGACAGCGAGCGCGAGGGACACATCAAGCGGTTCCGCCAGGCGCTGGACTCCACCGGCATGAAGGTGCCGATGGCGACGACCAACCTGTTCACCCACCCGGTGTTCAAGGACGGCGCGTTCACCGCCAACGACCGTGACGTGCGCCGCTACGCGCTGCGCAAGACCATCCGCAACATCGACCTCGCGGTCGAGCTCGGCGCCGAGGTGTATGTGGCCTGGGGCGGCCGTGAGGGCGCCGAGTCCGGTGCCGCCAAGGACGTACGGGTCGCCCTGGACCGGATGAAGGAGGCCTTCGACCTGCTCGGCGAGTACGTCACCTCCCAGGGCTACGACATCCGCTTCGCCATCGAGCCCAAGCCGAACGAGCCGCGCGGCGACATCCTGCTGCCGACCGTCGGCCACGCCCTGGCGTTCATCGAGCGCCTGGAGCGGCCCGAGCTGTACGGCGTCAACCCCGAGGTCGGCCACGAGCAGATGGCCGGGCTGAACTTCCCGCACGGCATCGCGCAGGCGCTGTGGGCCGGCAAGCTGTTCCACATCGACCTCAACGGCCAGTCCGGCATCAAGTACGACCAGGACCTCCGGTTCGGCGCCGGTGACCTGCGCGCCGCGTTCTGGCTGGTGGACCTGCTGGAGACGGCCGGCTACAGCGGCCCGAAGCACTTCGACTTCAAGCCGCCGCGGACCGAGGACCTCGACGGTGTGTGGGCCTCGGCGGCCGGCTGCATGCGCAACTACCTCATCCTCAAGGACCGCGCGGCCGCCTTCCGTTCCGACCCCGAGGTGCAGGAGGCGCTGCGCGCGGCCCGCCTGGACCAGCTGGCCGAGCCCACGGCGGCCGACGGCCTCCAGGCCCTGCTCGGCGACCGGTCCGCCTTCGAGGACTTCGACGCCGACACCGCCGCCGCGCGCGGGATGGGCTTCGAGCGCCTCGACCAGCTGGCGATGGATCACCTGCTGGGCGCCCGGGGCTGAGTTCCCGGCTCCGGGAGTTCCCGGAGAGCTGCCAGGGTCTGCCGCGGACGCGGACGCGGAGGCGGGCATGTGGGCGCGGCCGACGTGGTGCTTTCGCGCATCGGCCGCGCCTCTCCGCGCGGTACCGGACGGTCTCCGCGCGGAGCCCGTCCGGCACCGATTTCCGGCCCCGAACCCGGAATCCGACGTCCGACTCCGTGGCGAATTCCGTGCGGGATACTCGCGCAAGAATGGGTCCGAGGCGACCATGGTCGGTATGGCCACGCCACCGGTACCGCCCCAGCCGCCCGGTTCGCCGGGTGACACGCCGCCCCCGGGCGGCGGCTTCGGACCTCCCTCGTACGGCGGTGCACCGCCGCCACAGGACCCCCCTCCGCCGCCGGGCCCGCCCGACGACGGAGGCGGCTCGGGGCGCGGGCCCGGCGGGCGCCGGAATCTTCTGCTCATCGTGCTCGCCGCGATCGTGGCCGTGGCGGCCGTCATCGTCATCGTGCTGATGGCGTCGGGAGACGACGACTCGCCGGACGACCAGCCCACAGGGAGCCGGACCGACGGCTCGCCGGAGCCGTCCCCGGGCATCCCGTCCGAACTCCCCAGTGATCTGGAGAGCCTGCTGCCGTCCGGCTTCCCCACCGAACTTCCCTCGGACTTCCCGAGCGAGCTGCCCAGCGGCCTGGAGAGCCTGCTGCCGACCGAGCTGCCGGATCTGCCCTCCGACCTGCCGAGCGGCGTGCCCAGCCACCTGCCGAGCGGCCTCGAATCGCTTCCGCCGTCCCTGGGGGAGGCCGCGCTGCGCTGAACCGAGTGGGTGTACCAGGGGCGGTGCGGCGGTGCTCCGGGAGGGCTACGTTCCGGAGGGCCGATCCGCCGCCGCGTCCGTCCCCGGCTCCGCGCGCGCCTCCGTTCGCGCCTCCGAGCCCGCTGTGGCCAGGGCTGTTGCCGGGTCCTGGGCGGCGCCTCCGGCCGGGACCCAACGGCCGCGCTCCTTGCGGTACGGCCACCAGCGGCCGTCGCGCCCGAGTCGCAGCTGGATCCGCCCGCCGTCGAGGGTCCAGCGGTTGGCGCGGGCCCGGAACACCGGCCGCTCGGCCTCGTCGCTCTCGGCCCAGGCCGACTGGAGGGCGGCACGCGCGCGTGCGAGGGCCTCGGCGTCCACCGTCCACTCCTCGTCGAGCACGGTCAGCGCCGCCGCACCGCCCTGGCGCCAGGCCCGCACCGCCACCGCCAGGCCTTCCCGGCCACGGCCCGAACCGTCGGCGAGCCGGGCCGTCATGGCGCGCGGGGGCTCACCGGCGGCCAGTCGCACCGCGTCCCGCGCCACCGTTGGTTCCGGCGCCGCCGGGCGCCGTTCATGCCCGTCCCGGAGCGCCTCCGCCAGCAGACGGTGGGCCTGTACGGCGGTCCGCGCGGCGAGGAACTCCAGGGCGGACGGGTCGACTCCGGCAGTGGGCGGCTCGGCCGTGTCCAGAGACGGCGGCACCCCCGGCTCCGCGGGGAGCGGCGGAACGCTGGGCAGCGCGGGCCGGATGCCGCCCACCGCGAACGCCTCGGCCGCGTCCACACCCTCCGGCCACGGCCGCTTCCCGGAGGCGGTCGGCGGCCCGCCACGCGACTGGAGCGCGTCCAGCAGGGCGCGCTCACCGCGCCCCCGTACCAGGAGCAGGACGAACGGGTCATGGTCCAGCAGCCGGGCCACCTGGTAGCAGAGCGCCGCCGTGTGACCGCAGTGGTCCCACGCTCCGCAGTCGCACTCCGGCTCCAGATCGCCCAGGCCCGGCAGCAGTTCGACCCCGGCCAGTTCCGCGTCCTCCATCAGATGCGGCGGCATCTCCCGGTCGAGCAGCGCCGCCACGTGCCCGGCCCGCTCGACGGCCATGTCCAGGAAGCGGTCCCACTGCTCGTCGGACAGTTCCTGCAACAGCACGTCCGCGCGGTGCGCCGTGCGGTCACGGTCCTGCACGACGGCAGTGATCCGCCCCGGCCGTACGGACACGGCGCCGACCGCTCCCGCGCGGGCGAGCCGGCGGCCCGCCTTGAGCTGCTGGGCGTCCAGTGCCGTGCCCTCCAGCGCCGTCAGCCAGGCCCGGCCCCACCAGGTCTGCGCGAAACCACGTCCCCGCGCGGGAGGCAGCGCGGCGAATGTCCGCTCCGCGCCGGCCCCGCCGTCGCTTCCCTGCGGGTCGGTCCCCTCCGGGTCGGTCCCGCCCACCGGGGCTCCCTCCGGCTCGTACCAGTCGTCGGTGTCTTCCATGTCTGCTCCGCCACCGTCGTACCGGGTCATCGCGGTCCCCCTCGCAGTGCCACCAGATCCGCCAGTTCCGCGTCCGTCAGCTCCGTGAGCGCCGCCTCGCCGGAGCCGAGCACCGCGTCCGCCAGCTCGCGCTTGCGGACCAGCAGTTCGGCGATGCGATCCTCGATCGTGCCCTCGGCGATCAGCCGGTGCACCTGCACCGGCCGGGTCTGGCCGATGCGGTAAGCGCGGTCCGTGGCCTGCGCCTCCACGGCGGGATTCCACCAGCGGTCGTAGTGCACGACATGCTCGGCGCGGGTGAGGTTCAGCCCGGTGCCCGCCGCCTTGAGCGACAGCAGGAAGACCGGGACCTCGCCGTCCTGGAAGCGCCGCACCATCGCCTCGCGTTCGGCGACCGGTGTGCCACCGTGCAGGAACTGCGACGGCACACCCCGCGCGGTGAGGTGCCGCTCCAGCAGCCGCGCCATCTGCACGTACTGCGTGAAGACCAGCGCGCAGGCCTGTTCGGCGAGCACGGTGTCGAGGAGTTCGTCGAGCAGTTCGAGCTTCCCGGACCGTCCCGCGATCGCGGGTCGCTCCTCCTTGAGGAACTGCGCCGGGTGGTTGCAGATCTGCTTCAGCCCGGTCAACAGCTTCACGATCATTCCCCGCCGCGCCATGCCATCGGTCCCAGAGACGCCGGAGGTGCCGGAGAGCTCGGTCAGGGCCTCGCGGACCACGGCCTCGTACAGCGCCGCCTGCTCCTGCGTGAGCGACACCGCGTGATCGGTCTCCGTCTTCGGCGGCAGCTCGGGCGCGATCCCCGGGTCCGACTTGCGGCGGCGCAGCAGGAACGGCCGTACCAGCCGGGCCAGTCGCTCCGCCGCGGCAGGGTCCGTCCCACCCTCCACGGCATCCGCGTACCGCCTGCGGAAGGTGCCGAGCCGGCCCAGCAGTCCGGGCGTCGTCCAGTCGAGGATGGCCCACAGCTCCGAGAGATTGTTCTCCACCGGCGTGCCGGTGAGCGCCACGCGCGCGCGTGCGCCGATGGACCGCAACTGCCGGGCCGTCGCCGCGTACGGGTTCTTCACGTGCTGCGCCTCGTCGGCGACGACCATCCCCCAGGACACTTCGGCGAGCCGGGGAGCGTCCAGGCGCATGGTGCCGTACGTGGTGAGCACGAACTCGCCGTCGGCCAGGCCGTCCAGCGAGCGGCGCGCACCGTGGAAGCGGCGGACCGGGGTGCCCGGCGCGAATCGTTCGATCTCCCGCTGCCAGTTGCCCATCAGGGAGGTCGGGCAGACCACGAGGGTGGGCCCGGCGGACGCGGGGTCGGACTGCCGGTGCAGATGCAGGGCGATCAGGGTGATCGTCTTGCCGAGGCCCATGTCGTCGGCGAGACAGCAGCCCAGGCCCCCGGACGTCATGTGGGCCAGCCAGTTCAGCCCGCGCCGCTGGTAGTCCCGCAGCGTGGCGACGAGGGCCGCGGGCTGCGGGACGGGCTCCTGGGACTCGGGGTCCGCGAGCCGGTCCCGCAGGGTCGCCAGCCAGCCGGTGGGACGCACCTCGAACCGGCGGCCGTCCACCTCCACCGAGCCGGTCAGGGCCGCGCCGAGCGCGTCGACGGGGGCGACCTCGTGGTCCTGGCGCGCGCGGGCGCGGAGTATCTCCTGGGGGTCGATCAGCACCCACTGGTCGCGCAGCCGCACGACGGGGCGTTTGGTCTCCGCGAGCCGGTCCAGCTCCGCGCGGGTGAGCGTCCGGTCGCCCAGGGCGAACGACCAGTCGAAGGCGAGCAGCGCGTCGGCCGACAGGAAGGACGGTTGCTGGGAAGCGTTCTTGAAGCCTGCCCGGCCGGGTGGCCGCTCCTCGCCGGCGGGACCGATCTCCGCGCGGGTGGTCAGTTCGCGGGTCAGCTCCTTGGGCCAGTGCACGTCGACGCCCGCGGCCGCGAGCGCCCTCGCACCTTCTCCGAGGAGCTCGGTGACCTCCTCGTCGGCGAGTTCGACCGCGTCGGGCACGGTCGCCGACAGCAGGGGTGTGAGCGGGGCCCAGGCGCGGGCGGCCCGGCGCAGCGCGAGCAGCGTGTCCATCCGGGCCCGTGGCCCGAAGCCGTCGTCCGGGCCGGCTGAGCCGACCGAGCCGTCCTGGCCTTCCGCGGCCCCGGCCCACACGTCGGTGGCGTCCGCGACGAGCGCGGGATCGCTCACGCCGTGCACTTGGAGCACGGCCCGGAACGTGAGGTCCGTGCCGTCGGCGTCGTCCGTGGCCTCCGTCGTCCCGGCCGCGTCCCAGGCGTTCACCGGATCGGTGAGGCCGTGCACTTCGATGCGCAGCGACAGGCGTACGCCCGCGTCGTGGCCCGCGGCGACGTCGGCGGCCCAGTCGCGCAGTTCGGGCAGGTGCTGCGGCTCGGGCACGGCGAAGGCGGGGGAGCCGGTCACCAGGGGCGCGGCGGGGGAGCGGGGCATGGTGTCGGCGACCGCGTCGAGGAAGGCGCGCAGCAGCCGTTCGGGGTCGGGCAGCCGCAGGGGCCCGGTGCCGTCCAGCGGCTGGGCGTGCGCTTCGGGCGGCATCGCGGCGGCGAGCCGGCGCACGGCCTCAATGTCCTCCGTGTCCAGCGGACCCGTGCGCCAGGCGTCGTGACCGGCCGGGGACAGCCCCGGCAGCAGCAGACCGCGCGCCACCAGACGCAGCGCGTGCACGGCGGCGGCACCCCAGAAGACGGCGGCCGGGTGCCCGTCATCGCAGGCCCGTGCGCGCGCGAGGACGGGCAGGGCGGCACGCACCGGCAGCAGCACCGCGGGGACGCTCACCGGCTGCACCCCCTCGCCGCCGGGTACGACGACGGTCAGCTCCTCGACCCGCGCCGTGTTCACTACAGGGGGGGCCGACCCGTCGGGCCGCCAGAAGGCCATGCGGCCGGTGCGGGCGGGGTCGCCGGGTACGAATACGGCGGAGCAGCGGGCCAGGTCGGCGTACTGGGCGGGGGAGGTAAGCACGGGGGTCGTCTGCGCAGCGCTCACGGAATCCTTGATTCATCAAACTTGACTAGTGGGGCCGGAGTCGCCGAGAGTACAGCACGGCCGTGGTCGGCCGGGTATGCCTGGGATGTGAACCGGGACACTATGGACACGCGGTCGTGCTCCGTCCCGAGGGGCCGGCGAGCCGAGGATCCGGCGAGTCGGCGACGGCCTCCGGGGGAACCCTGGGGGCGAACCTCAGGGACGTCTCAGGGTCGCGGTCGGAACCGCCGGGAGCGCGGGGCCGTTGTCACGACAGAGAGCGGCAGTGGCCGCGAAGGAGGCGACACCATGTCAAAGAATGCCAAGATCGCCGCGGGGGGTGTGGCGGCCGGGCTCATCCTGCTCATCTGGCTGCCCTGGTGGGCGGCGCTCCTGATCATCCTGGGAGTCCCGGCCGCCGCGTACCTCGCCCTGGACCCCTCGCAGCGGAGCAGGTTGCGCCGCGTTTCGCGCAAGGAGCTGGGCCGCTGAGACGCAGGGGCCCGTCCCGGAGGATCGGGCCCCTGCTCGGGCACTGTTACCGCGCCGCCGCCCCAGCACCGTCCAGCGCGCAGGAGTTGACCACGTCACCGTCCGCGGGCCTGCCGATCGTCCGGTCCGCGGGCGGCCTGACTCCGCGCTCCACCCATGCGGTCAGAGTGTCGAACGCCGACCGGTAGCAGGGCAGGATCGGCCGCAGCCGGTCCGGATGGGTGTCGTACAGCCCGTCGACGTGGGTGCCGCCCTGCACCGTGTAGTAGCGGTGCAGTGGCCCCCGGCCCTTCGCGTCGATCATGCGGGCGTACACATCGGAGTGGGCGGCCTTCGGCAGCAGTGCGTCCAGATCACCGTGCAGCGTGATCAGCGGCCGGCCGATACGCCCGGTCAGCGCCACCCGGGCCGCGGCGCGGTGCACGGAGGCGGGACGCGAGGCGTAGTCGTAGGTGGCGTCGGACGCGCACGGCGCCAGGACCTGCTCCACCGTGGTCCCGGCCGTGGGCCCCGGGCAAGCGGGATCGTAGGCCGGGTCGAACTCGGCGCGGTAGATCTTCTGCGTGACACCCCAGTAGGCCTTCTCGTGGTACGGCCACAGGAACTCGGAGCCCGGTGCGAAGCCCACCGCGTGCAGGTCCTCGTCCCGTGCCGTGCCGAACATCCGGGCCACCGTGACCGGCAGGGTGGTGAACAGACCGGTCCCGTCGGCGGTCCACAGCGCGCCCTCCCAGTCCACGCCGCCGTCGTACAGCTCCGGCTGGTTCTCCAGCTGCCAGCGGGTGAGATAGCCGCCGTTGGAGATGCCGGTCATGTACGTCCGGCGCGGGGCATGCCCGTAGCGGTGGGCCACCGCGCGCTTGGTCGCCCGGGTGAGCTGCGTGGTCCGGGTGTTCCACTCGGCCACCGCGTCACCGGGCCGGACCCCGTCACGGTAGAAGTCGACGCCGTTGTTGCCCTTGTCCGTCGAGGCGTACGCGTATCCCTGGGCCAGTACCCGGTCGGAGATGGCCTTGTCGGTCGCGTACTGCTTGCGGGTGCCGGGTGCGCCCGTGACGACCAGTCCGCCGTTCCACCGGTCGGGCAGCCGGATCACGAACTGCGCGTCGTGCGCCCAGCCGTGTGTCGTGTTGAAGCGGGAGGAGTCCGGGAAGTACCCGTCGACCTGGATGCCGGGCACTCCGGACGGCGACCGGGTGGCGGCCGCGATCAGTCCCGCCTGGTCCGCCAGGTCGGTGTACGGGGTGCCGGCCAGCCCCGTGGTGGTCAGATCGGCCAGACAGGCGGTGCGCTGGTGGGCCGCGCCCGGCACCCGCACACGCTCCTGGCGCGCACAGTGTTCGTCCTCGGCAGCGGCAGGAGCCGGAGCGGTGAGGGCTGCCGCCGCGAGGGCGACGGCGAGCAACGGAACGCCGAGGGACGGGCGCATGGCGGCCTCCAGGAAGGACGGGAAGCGGAAGAGGGCACGGTACGGAGCACGAAGCTGCCCCATGGTGCGGGCCCAACGCTGCCATCATCGATGGGTTGGCGCCCTACGGAACGGCGCCCTCGCATGGGAGTTCACACCACATGCGAAGGCAGGCGCACACCTTATGCGGAGACAGACGCCCCCGCCGGGCGCGGTTCAGAGCGGCCGTACGGCGATCCTGTCCAGGCCCTCCAGGAGGCCCGGCAGTTCCGGCCCCCTGCCCACCGGGAGGACCTCGCCGGGTTCGTCGTCGAGCAGGACGAACGCCATGTCGTCGGTCCTGGCCACCAGGGACCAGCCGGGCCCGTCGGCACGCAGCGTGCGGGCGTCGCCCGGGGCGAAGGACGAGCGGACCCGGCCGAGCGGCGGCGGCGAGGAGACGTAGGCACGTGCCTCCGCCAGGACCCGCCGAATGCCGCTGTGGCCCGTCTGCTGCCCGTTCGGGCCGTCGGCCGAGGCGCCGTCGTCGGACGGGGTGCCCTCGCTCGGCTGCTCCGCGGCCGTGCTCTCACCGGCCGGTTCCTCGCCGGCCGGACTGCCGTCGGCCGGGCCGTCACCGGCGGCTTCTCCAGCGCTGTCGGAGGCCTGCACGGAGCCGTCCCGAACAGGGAACGCCGAGTCGCCGACCTGGTCCCGCCAGAACGCCCACTGGAGTGCGATCTCGTCGGCGCCCAGACGCCGCTGCGCCGGCCCCCAGGCGTCGGAGTCGGGCGGCGCCAGCACGGGCCCCTCGGCGACCTCGGGGCCGGGATCGTGCGGCGCGGGCACGTTCGGAGCCGCCACGGCGACCGCGAGAGGCCAGCCGGGCAGCGCTGCGACGACCGTGCGCTCCTCCGGAGACAGATCGTGTTCCATGCCGCAGTCCCAGGAAGCGATCGCGACGGCGACCAGCGACACGTCGTCGACCGCGACGGTCCACCGGGCGCCCTCACCGTCCTGGCCGAGCACCAGCCCGTACCCGTCGGCGAGCGGGGGGAGACCGAGCGCCGCGCACGCCTCCGGGTAGTCGTCACCCAGCACGCTCGGGAACTTCGCCGGCGTCAGCAGCGCCGCCGTCAGCACATAGAGCGCGTCGTCCGCGGCGGCGACGGCTTCCTCGTCCGTTCCGGCCATTCCAGCCTCCCCGTCGGGTTCGTCCACCGGCGCGCACACTAATCCGACCCCGAGCCCCTTGTCACGACCTCGCAGCCGCACTCGGAGCCGTGGCTCTCCGGCCCGACGGGGCGAATCGGCCACGCACTCCCGGCCGGATCAGACTGCCGGAAGCCCCAGCAGGTCCCGCGCGACCGTCCGCGGAGACGCGTCGCGCTCCCGCGCGAGCGCGATGACCGCCCGGCACGCCAACTCGTTCACCCCGAACGCCAGCGCCTCCGGCGACACCCAGCCGGCCGCCTCGTCGATCCGCTCCTGATCGTCCTCCACACAGGCCGAGACATACGTCGCGGCGGCCTCGAACAGATTGTGCGGACGCTCCTCCCGCTCGGTCCTCTCCTCCGCGCGCAGGTTGTCCACCACCTTGCCCCCGATCCTGCGAACCCTGTCCCACATCCGATCCACCTTCCCCCTGAGCGGTTTCCCTCACCCAACGTTCATATCCTGCCACTCACCGTAGAGCTGGAGCGTCCGAGACAGAAGGGACAGCGCGGTGAGGCGCTTCGAACGGCTGGAACCGTTCAACCGTCCCCTTCGAGCTCACTCGTTTACCGAATCAAGGCTCAACAGCGCACGCGCCTGAAGAATCTCCTGTTCGACGCCGCTGAGGTCTGCGCGGGCAGGTGCTTGTGCCGGTGGACACCCGCGTCGTCCGTGCTGTCACGGGACGCCCTCTGCCTACTCTCCCCGGGACACGGCCGCAGGTCATCGCCCGCCTCGACTCCCTCCTCGAAGGTGGCCGAGCGCTGCGGGGACGGATGCTCCTCGAGCCACAGTGACCCCACCGTGCGCCACCTCGCCGGATGGACCCGTACCCGAATGGGGAGCAATAAGGCGGCACTCCGACGGAGGGAACAGGGAAGGGCGGAACGCATGGGGACAGTGCTGCTGGTTGTGTTGGCCGCCGCCGTGGCCGCAGCCGTCGCTGCAGGCCTGGTACGCGCCGGGCGGCGTGAGGCACGGGCGGAAAGGGCCAGGCTCGCCGAAGAGGCGCGACGGCAGGCGCGCCGGTCGCTGGACGCGGTCTGGGCGATGGACGACCGCGAGTTCGAGAGGTACGTCGCCGACCTGTGCCGCCGGGACGGCTGCACCGACGTCACGCGCGTCGGCGGGGCCGGTGACCTCGGAGCCGATGTGACCGGTTACCTGCCCGACGGCCGTCGCTTCGTCATCCAGTGCAAGCGGTACGCCAAGCACCGCACGGTCGGGAGCCGTGACATCCAAACGTTCAACGGCACGGCTCGCGCCGAACACGGCGCCGACGCACCCGTCTTCGTGGCCTCCTGCGTCTTCACCAGGCCGGCCCGCGAGTTCGCCGCCCGCCACCGGCTGTGCCTGATCGACGTCAACCTGCTCGGCTTCTGGAACAGCGGCACCCCGCTGACCTCGTTCCTGGACCTGGACATCAGCCGCTCCGGCACCCACCGCAAGCTCCACCCGGACCACGACTGACAGGAGAACCGCCGTGCCGTAAACAGCGTTCCCCCCTTCACGCCCGGCGCATCGACGACCAGGAGTGCCGGCGGCCGCTCATCCCGAACATCCAGCTCCTGGCGACAGGCTGCGAAGTGCCGGCGGGACAATCGCCCGGGTGCTGCCGGCCCGTACCGAACATATTCCGGCCGGTGAGGAGTTCTACGGCCCCGAGGCAGCCGGGATGTTCCGTACCTCCGGCGGCAGCGGACACTTCCGGACCGTCCGTGGCGCGGCTTCGCCCTCGGCATCAACGACCTTCTGGTGGAGGAATCCGCGCCAGCGCATTCGTACCGGGCCGCTCCGTCCCCCGAATGGTCACCGGCTGGAGGGCCTGGACACGCACCCGGTCCCGTGGCTGCGGGTTGCCCGGTGCGGCACGCGGACCGAGAGGCCCGGCGCGAGGGCGGACGCTCAGCCCGCGCGGACGGCCAGCGCCAGGAACCGGGCGTCCTCGTCGACGTACGACGTCATGCGCCAGCCCGGACCGGCCAGCAGCGGACGGAGGTTCGGCTCCGCGCGGAGGTCGTCCGGCGTGATCGAGCGGCCCTGACGCGCGGCGAGCGCCGCCCGGCCGATCGGGTGGAACAGCGCGAGCACGCCACCGGGACGCGCCACCCGCGCGAGCTCCCGGAGATTCTCGGCCGGGTGGGGCAGGTGTGCGATCAGGCCCGCCGCGAACACGGCGTCGAGCGATCCCGAGCGCAGCGGCAGCGCGGAGACGTCGGTGAGCAGCAGCACCCCGTCGTGGCCCCGTCCGGCCCGCGCGGCCTCCCGCAGCATGGCCGGGGTCAGATCTGCCCCGAGGACCGTTCCAGAGGGGCCCACGGCCGCACGCAACGGTGGCAGGGCTCGTCCGGTACCGCAGCCGGCGTCGAGCACCCGGGCGCCCTCGCGCAGCCCCAGCTCGGCCACCGCCGCCGCGTAGGCCGGACCGTCGTCGGGGAAGCGGCGGTCCCAGTCGGCGGCACGCGCGGTGAAGAACTCCTGGACATGTGTGTGGTCGTCGCTCATGCCCGGCATGATCCCCCACCGGACGGCCCGGACGGCCCGGGCCCAGCACCCGGCGAGCCTTGGCGACGTACCGTCCTGCGCGATCGCCCGCGCCGCCGAGGCACTGGATCCGGCCACGACGGCCCCTGGCCGTGTCACCCCGCGTGAGGTCACCCGGGCCGCGTCACTCCGTGCCACGGCCCGGCAATCAGTCCGCGACGCCCTTCTCCGACAGGACCTTCTCGACGGCGACGCGGACGAGGAGCTCGCCCGGCACACCGTTGCGCGCCCCGAACTCCTCAGCGCGGTCCTGGCCCATGTATCGCCCGGCGATCCGCGTGGCCCAGCGCACCAGATCCTCGGGATCCTCCGAGATCCGCGCCCGGCCCCGCAGCACCACGAAGGCGAACGGCGGCCGGTCGTCGTCCACGCACAGGGCGACCCGCTCATCACGGGCCAGGTTGCGGCCCTTCACCGTCTCCTTGCCGGTGTTGAACACCACGTCGTCCCCGTCGAGCACGAACCAGATCGGCGCCACGTGCGGACTGCCGTCGGCGCGCACGGTGGAAAGCTTGGCGGTGCGGGTTCCGTACGAGACGAACCCCCGCCATTCCTCGTCGGTCATCCTCTGTTCCATGGCTCCTATCCTCCTTGTCCGCCGCACGGCCGTGGGGAAGGCTGGCGGAGGGAACCATACGGGGAAGAGCAAGGGGGAGATTCGCGACATGACGCAAAAACGGGGACTCGACTGGCTGCTGGACGACCTGACTCGGAGAGTCGAGGAGGTACGGCACGCGCTGGTCCTGTCCAACGATGGGCTGGTGACGGGGACGAGCACGGGGCTTCGACGCGAGGACGCGGAGTACTTAGCCGCGGTTTCGTCCGGACTGCACAGTCTCGCCAAGGGCTCCGGACAGCAATTCGGCGCGGGCGGGATGCGCCAGACGATGATCGAGTTCGACGACGCGGTGCTTTTCGTCACCGCGGCCGGTACAGGCAGTTGCCTGTGCGTGCTCAGCGCGGCCGAGGCCGACATCGGCCGGATCGCGTACGAGATGACGCTGCTGGTCAACCGGGTCGGCGAACACCTGGACGTGGACGCCCGCCGACCGGAACCCGACGACCCCACAGGTACCTGACCTGCACGTTCGTCGGCCCCCGTGGAGTTATCCACAGGCCTGTCGCGAAGAGTGACGGACCGGCTACGGTTTTCTCCGAGCGGCGCACACGGCGTCGGCCGAGCACACTCCACGGGGGAGACGAGCATGTCCAAAAACACCGCCACACACGAAGTCACGACCGTCGGTCCCTGGGTCACGGCAGGCCGTGCGGCACGGGAACTCGGCCTCAAGCCCAGCGAGTTCGACCTCGCTGTGGACCTTGCCCGGATCCGCACCACCCCCGACGAGCGGGGAGTCGGCCGCCGCGTGGACCGCGCCGAACTCGAACGGCTCCGCGCCCGGCCAGGTCACCCGGAGGCTCTGCGCGAGAGCGTCAGGACCGTGGGCACCACGGAGGGTGCACTGCTCATGGGGGTGACGAAGGACCGGTTCACGCGGCTGGCCCGGCTGGGGTTGCTGGCCCCCACGAGGTTCTACCTCAACCGCTACCGCGCCGTGGTCTGGCTCTATCTCGCCGAGGAGCTACGGCAGTTCACGGCCGACGAGAAGAACACCCCGCTGCTGAGGGGCCGCACGTTCGACAACCTCAGAGGACAGCTCGACACCGGCCTCGACCTGCGGGCCCGCAACTGGCGTACCCGCCGTCTGGCAATCCTGCTCCGTCGGGCCACCGACCCGTGGTCGCGCGCCGGAGCCTTCGCGTCCCTGCTCGACCCGCTCCACATCTGCGAGGTCGTCAAGGACCCCTACGAGCGTTCCCACCTCAGCCGGTTCTGTCCAGAGAGGCCCTCCCACGGCGCCCCCGGCTCACCCGGCGCCGTCCTCACGGAAACCCTCGTGACCGCTCAGGACCCCGACGAGATCGCCTGGTTCCAGGCGGAGCTCGCACAGCTGCTGGCAGAGGCCCGCGAACACCGGCCGGCACCCCGTCCGGCTTCCGCCCCTCCCCGCCCCGCACCGGCCGGGCGGGCTCCCCGGGAGCCGGAGCGTCCACGCGGGGTGTTCCGCGCGCTGCTCGCCCGGTGGCGCGGCAGAAACCGAGGACCGGCCGCCCAGTGACCGGCCGACCGCTGACCAGCCGGCCCGGGTGATCCACCCGGTGATCTACAACGCCCGGAACAGCCCCTCCTGGACGACGGACACCAGCATCCGCCCCTCACGGTCGTAGATCCGCCCTCGGGCCAGACCACGCCCGCCCACGGCGATCGGCGACTCCTGGTCGTACAGGAACCACTCGTCCGCACGGAACGGGCGGTGGAACCACATCGCGTGGTCCAGCGACGCCATGTCGAAGCCGCGCGGACCCCACAGGGGTTCCACCGGGAGCCGAACGGCGTCCAGCAGGGTCATGTCGCTGGCGTAGGTCAGGGCGCAGGTGTGCACCAGCGGATCGTCGCCGAGCGGGCCCACCGCGCGCATCCACACGGCGCTGCGCGGTTCGGCGTTCTTGACGTCGTCCGGGTCCCAGCGCAGCCGGTCCGCGTAGCGGATGTCGAAGGGCTGACGGCGGGCCATCCGCTCCAACTGCTCCGGCAGCTCACCCAGATGCCCGCGGATCTCCTCCACGACGGTCGGCAGCGACTCCGGATCCGGGACCTCGCGGGCCGGCGGCAGCTGGTGCTCGAAACTCCCCTGTTCAGGTTTGTGGAAGGAGGCGGTGAGAGTGAAGATCGTGCGGCCCTGCTGCACGGCGGCGACCCGGCGGGTCGTGAACGACCGGCCGTCCCGTACCCGTTCGACCTGGTACACGATCGGTACCCCGGGCCGCCCCGGGCGCAGGAAGTACGCGTGCAGCGAGTGCACGGGGCGGTCGCCCTCCGTGGTGCGGCCCGCGGCGACCAGCGCCTGGCCGGCCACCTGGCCGCCGAAGACCCGCTGCAGCGACTCCTGCGGACTGCGGCCACGGAAGATGTCGACCTCGATCTGCTCCAGGTCGAGCAGGGCGACGAGGCTCTCGGTCGGGTTCGTCATGAGTACTGATCTCCTGCCGTCACAGCTGGCCGACATCGGTGACCCGGACGACCGCACGGCCCTCCGCGTCGGAGGCGGTGAGGTCGACCTGGGCGCTGATACCCCAGTCGTGGTCGCCGTTCGGGTCGTCGAAGATCTGCCGGACCCGCCACAGTCCGTTGTCCGGCTCCTCGTCGATCAGCAGCAGCTTGGGACCGCGGGCGTTGGGACCGGTGCCGAGTTCCTCGTACTCGTCCCAGTACTTGTCCATCGCCTCGCCCCAGGCGTCGGCGTCCCAGCCGGCCTCGGCGTCCAGCTCGCCCAGCGCCTCCACCTGGTCCAGAGCGGCCAGTTCGACACGGCGGAACAAGGCGTTGCGGACCAGGACGCGGAAGGCGCGCGCGTTGGCGGTGACCGGCTTGACCTGGTCGGCCTTCTCCTGGGCCTCCTCGGCGGTCATCTCCGCGGGGTTGGCCAGTTGCTCCCACTCGTCCAGCAGACTGGAGTCGACCTGACGCACCATCTCGCCCAGCCAGGCGATCAGATCCTGGAGATCCTCGGACTTCAGATCGTCCGGGACGGTGTGGTCCAGGGCCTTGAAGGCGCTGGCCAGGTACCGCAGCACGATGCCCTCGGTCCGGGCCAGCTCGTAGTGGGACACCAACTCGGTGAAGGACATCGCCCGTTCGTACATGTCCCGCACCACGGACTTCGGCGACAGCGGATGGTCACCGACCCACGGGTGGCTCTTGCGGTAGGTGTCGTAGGCGTGGAAGAGCAGTTCCTCCAGCGGCTTCGGGTACGTGATGTCCTGGAGGCGTTCCATGCGCTCCTCGTACTCGACGCCGTCCGCCTTCATCAGGGCGACCGCCTCACCGCGCGCCTTGTTCTGCTGTGCGGCGAGGATCTGGCGAGGATCGTCCAGCGTGGACTCCACCACGGACACCATGTCGAGCGCGTAGGACGGCGACTCGGGGTCCAGCAGCTCGAACGCGGCCAGCGCGAAGGTGGACAACGGCTGGTTCAGCGCGAAGTCCTGCTGCAGATCCACGGTGAGCCGGACGATCCGCCCCTCGGCATCCGGTGTGTCCAGCTTCTCGATGATGCCGCCGTCCAGCAGGGATCGGTAGATGGCGATCGCCCGTCGGATGTGCCGCAGCTGCTGCTTGCGCGGCTCGTGGTTGTCCTCGAGGAGGTGACGCATCGCCGCGAAGGCGTTCCCCGGCCGTGCGATCACCGACAGCAGCATGGTGTGCGTCACCCGGAAACGGGAGGTCAGCGGCTCGGGCTCGGAACCGATGAGCTTCTCGAAGGTCTGCTCCGACCAGGCGACGAACCCCTCCGGCGCCTTCTTGCGGACGACCTTGCGGCGCTTCTTCGGGTCGTCGCCTGCCTTGGCCAGCGCCTTCTCGTTCTCGACGACGTGCTCGGGGGCCTGCGCGACGACGAACCCCTCGGTGTCGAAGCCGGCCCGTCCGGCCCGGCCCGCGATCTGGTGGAACTCGCGGGCCCGCAGCGTGCGCACCCGGGTCCCGTCGTACTTGGTCAGGGCGGTGAACAGCACGGTGCGGATCGGGACGTTGACCCCCACGCCCAGCGTGTCCGTACCGCAGATGACCTTCAGCAGACCGGCCTGCGCGAGCTTCTCCACCAGCCTCCGGTACTTGGGCAGCATGCCGGCGTGGTGTACACCGATGCCGTGCCGGACGTAGCGGGAGAGGTTGCGGCCGAACTTGGTGGTGAAGCGGAAGCTGCCGATCAGGTCGGCGATCCTGTCCTTCTCCTCGCGCGTGCACATGTTGATGCTCATCAGCGCCTGTGCCCGCTCCACCGCCTGGGCCTGCGTGAAGTGCACGATGTAGACCGGAGCCTGCCGGGCCGCCAGCAGCTCCGTGAGCGTCTCGGTGAGCGGCGTGTAGCGGTACTCGTAGGACAGCGGGACCGGCCGGGTCGCCGAGCGGACCACCGACGTGGGGCGACCGGTGCGGCGGGCGAGGTCCTTCTCGAAGAAGGAGACATCGCCGAGCGTCGCCGACATCAGCACGAACTGCGCCTGAGGCAGTTCCAGCAGCGGAATCTGCCACGCCCAGCCGCGGTCCTGCTCCGCGTAGAAGTGGAACTCGTCCATGACGACCTGGCCGACATCGGCGTTCCTGCCATCACGCAGCGCGATCGACGCCAGCACCTCGGCGGTGCAGCAGATGACCGGGGCATCGGCATTCACGGACGCGTCGCCGGTCAGCATGCCGACGTTCTCCGTGCCGAAGATCTTGCACAGCTCGAAGAACTTCTCCGACACCAGCGCCTTGATCGGTGCCGTGTAGAAGGTGACCTCGTCCCGAGCCAGCGCGGCGAAGTGGGCAGCGGCCGCGATCATGCTCTTGCCCGAGCCGGTCGGGGTCGAGACGATCACGTTCGCCCCGGAGACCACCTCGATCAACGCCTCCTCCTGATGGGGATAGAGCGTGAGACCACGTTCCCCCGCCCACGACTCGAAGGCTTCGTACAGGGCGTCGGGGTCGGCGGTCGGCGGCAGCTGATCGATGAGGGTCACGCCCCCATCTTGCCTGCCGCCGGGCCCTGCGCGGGAATCGGATTCGGGTATGAAGATCGCGAACGCTACGCTGTGTCGCCGAAGGGGCGTCAACGCACCTGGCCAACTGGACAGCGGCACAAGCGGATGGGACGGGCAACGGGGATGATGGGACCAGCACACTCACTGTCGGGTGCCGCGGCATGGCTCGGTGTAGGTGCGGCGACGGCCGCCGCCGGGAAACCGATGCCCTGGCCGGTGCTTCTGGTCGGCGCTCTGATCTGTGCCGGCGCTGCCCTCGCCCCGGACCTGGACCACAAGGCGGCGACGATATCGCGGGCCTTCGGCCCCGTGTCCAAGAGACTGTGCGAGATCGTCGACAAGCTGTCGTACGCCGTCTACAAGGCCACCAGGAAACCGGGCGACCCGCGCCGTTCCGGCGGTCACCGCACCCTCACCCACACCTGGCTGTGGGCGGTCCTGATCGGTGGGGGCGCTTCCGTTCTGGCGATCACGGGCGGCCGGTGGGCGGTGCTGGCCATTCTCTTCGTCCACATGGTGCTGGCCATCGAGGGCCTGCTGTGGCGGGCTACGCGGGGTGCCAGCAGCGACGTACTGGTGTGGCTGCTCGCCGCGACCAGCGCGTGGATCCTCGCAGGCATCCTGGACGAGCCGGGCAACGGCGCCGCCTGGCTGTTCACGGAGCCCGGCCAGGAGTACCTGTGGCTGGGGCTGCCGATCGTCCTGGGCGCGCTGGTGCACGACATCGGGGACGCCCTGACCGTCTCGGGCTGCCCGATCCTGTGGCCCATACCGGTGGGACGCAAGCGCTGGTACCCCATAGGTCCGCCCAAGGCGATGCGGTTCCGGGCGGGCAGCTGGGTGGAGCTCAAGGTACTGATGCCGGCGTTCATGGTGCTCGGCGGAGTGGGCTGCGTGGTGGCGCTCAACGTGATCTGAGGCGCGGACGACCGGTGGTCGTCGCCGGCGGCTCAACCGGAGCTTTCACCGCCGTAGCGGCGCTGGAAGCGGGCGACACGTCCTTCCGTGTCCACGGTCCGTGCGGTGCCCGTGTAGAAGGGGTGACTCTCCGAGGAGATCTCCACCTCCACGACCGGGTAGGTCTCGCCGTCGTCCCACTCGATCGTCTGCTCGCTGGTCGCGGTGGACCGGGTCAGGAAGGCGTATCCGGCGGCCCGGTCGCGGAAGACGACGGGGTGGTAGTCGGGGTGCTTGTCCTGCTGCATGGACGCTCCTCGTACGACGTGGGCGATGTGCGCGGCGCGCGATGTGATCGATCCGGATGGCCTGGACGTCCCGGACGACCGGGAGGGTCCGGACGACGGCATGGGTGGCCTGCGCCGTTCGGACGGCCGGGGCGGCCGTGAAAAGGCGGGGTCAGCCGGGCAGGGTGTCCTCGTCGACGACATGCATGGCAGCCTCCTCGGCCGAGGCCGCCGCCCCGTCGATGCCGACGTCCGTGGCGACCAGGGCGGTCTCCTCGTCCTCGTGTGCCCCTTCGTCGGGGGCCACGAGCCGGCCGGAGCGCGCGGCACCGACCTCGTTGTCCAGGAGCTCGCCGTCGGTGCCCTCGCTGTCGCCGAGGTCGTCACCGTCGGCGACGGCGAGATCGGGCCGCTCCTCGGCGAGCCGCTGGTCCAGGGTCTCGCCCGCCCTGCGCTCCGCCGCCGTCACACCACGGTGCTCCACGGCCCACGGCCGCTCGGGAGGGGACCAGCCCCGGTCGAGGGGATCGTCGACGCCGTCGTTCTCGAGAGTGTCCTCGGCGTCGAGCAGTCCGGCGTCGTCCTGGACCTCGGATCCATCGGGCTGGTAGACATCGTCTCCCCAACCGCCGGCTCTGTTCACGGGGACCTCCAGGGGGTGGGGACGGGCCCGTTCCCGCCGTGGCCCGTTCCGGGCCGTGCCTGCACGGGGCACTGGTCATCACCCGCACCCCGGTTCTCCGGAGCCCCGGGCGCCCCCCCGAGCCGGTGCCTGACTCCACCCTTCCACCCAGGTTCGGCTCCGCGCAACGGCACGGTCCGTCACCGGCGGCGGCCGGTGACGGACCGTGCGCACGGCGAATCCGCCCTCGGACGCGCCTCACCCCGCGGCCGGGGACCCGCCGAACGAGCCCGGCCGCACAGCCCGCCGGGCCGTCCCCTGCGCGCTCCCCCTACCCTCACCTGGGCTCTCATCCGCACCCTCACCTGGGCCCTCACCCGTGCCAGGAGCGCCACAGTGCCGCATACGCGCCGCCCGCAGCGACCAACTCGTCATGGCTGCCCAGCTCGCTGATGCGGCCGTCCTCGACGACAGCGATGACGTCCGCGTCGTGGGCGGTGTGCAGGCGGTGGGCGATGGCGACGACGGTGCGGCCGTCGAGAACACGGGCCAGCGAGCGTTCCAGGTGCCGGGCCGCGCGGGGGTCCAGCAGCGAGGTCGCCTCGTCCAGCACCAGCGTGTGCGGGTTGGCCAGCACCAGCCGGGCCAGCGCGATCTGCTGCGCCTGGGCCGGAGTGAGCGCCAGCCCGCCCGAGCCGATCTCACTGTCGAGGCCGTCGTCGAGCGCACGCGCCCAGCCGTCCGCGTCGACCGCGCCGAGCGCCGCCCACAGCTCGGCGTCCTCGGCATCCGTCCGGGCGAGCCGCAGGTTGTCGCGCAGGGAACCCACGAAGACGTGGTGCTCCTGGTTGACCAGGGCCACATGGGTACGGACGTGTTCCGCGGTCATCCGGGACAGTTCGGCGCTGCCCAGGGTCACCGTGCCGTCCCGGGGCGCGTAGATCCCGGCGAGCAGCCGCCCCAGGGTGGACTTGCCCGCGCCGGAGGGGCCGACCAGCGCCAGCCTGGTGCCGGGCGCGACCTCCAGCGACACCTTGCGCAGCACGTCGACGCCCTCGTGGTAGCCGAAGTGCACCCGCTCGGCGCGCACATGGCGTCCGTCGGGGGTCAGCGCGGCGTCACCGGCGTCGGGCTCGATGTCCCGGACCCCGACCAGCCGGGCCAGCGACACCTGGGCCACCTGCAATTCGTCGTACCAGCGCAGGATCAGCCCCACCGGGTCGACGAGCATCTGTGCCAGCAGCGCACCGGTCGTCAGCTGGCCGACACCGATCCAGCCCTGCAGGACGAAGACACCACCGATCATCAGCACCGAGCCGAGCACGGTCACATGGGTGATGCTGACGACGGGGAAGAGCACCGACCGCAGCCACAGCGTGTAGCGCTCCCAGGCCGTCCATTCCTTGACCCGCTGGTCCGACAACGCCACCCGGCGCTCGCTGAGCCGGTGCGCCTCGATGGTCCGTCCCGCGTCCACGGTCTCGGCGAGTACCGCGGCCACGGCGGCGTACCCGGCGGCCTCGGAACGGTACGCGGCCGGCGCCCGCCGGAAGTACCAGCGGCAGCCGGCCACGAGCAGCGGAACGGCGACCAGTACGGCCGGCGCCAGTTCGGGTGCCGTGACGACCAGGCCGCCCAGCAGCAGCACCACCCACACCACACCGATGGCGAGCTGGGGCACGGCCTCACGCATCGCGTTGCCGAGCCGGTCGATGTCGGTCGTGATCCGGGACAGCAGATCACCTGTCCCGGCCCGCTCCAGCACACCGGGCGGCAGCCCGACCGACCGCACCAGGAAGTCCT
The DNA here is from genome assembly GCF_042655885.1 of Streptomyces chlorus. NCBI lineage: Bacteria > Bacillati > Actinomycetota > Actinomycetes > Kitasatosporales > Streptomycetaceae > Streptomyces > Streptomyces chlorus. The sequence goes on along the minus strand of NZ_JBHSOA010000035.1, from coordinate 123,308 downwards.
CGCGCAGATCGGCCAGCATCCGCTCGCCGAGCATCGCCCCGCGCAGCCGCACCTGCCGCACGAACACCGCTTGAAGGATCAGCGCCACCACGAACAGTGCGGCGGTGAGCCCCAGGTGGAGCTCCCGCGCGCGGTCCGGGACCCGCTCCACCAGGCCGCCCAGCAGATACGGGCCGACCATCGAGGAGAGCACCGCGACGGTGTTCACCGTGATCAGGAGCACGAAGGCCCTGCGGTGCCTGCGGAGCAGCTCGCCCACATAGGCACGGACGGTTGCGGGCGCGCCCACGGGCAGGGTGCCGGCCGTGGTCGGGGCCGCCGGGTCGTAGGCCGGTGGCGCCACGCCGATCATGCTGTCTCCTCGATCTCTACGAGCTTGTCCAGGTCGGTCAGGTCGTCCGTCCCGACCCCTGCTTCGGTCTTCGCCTCGGCCTCCGTCTCGCGGGTCACCACGGCCCGGTACCGGGGCTCGGTACGCACCAGCTCGTGGTGGCCGCCGACCGCCACGACCGTCTCGTCGTGCAGGAAGACCACCTGGTCCGCCCGGTCCAGCAGCAGCGGCGACGAGGTGAACACGACGGTCGTCCGTCCCGACCGCAGTTCCCGTACGCCCTCGGCGATACGGGCCTCGGTGTGCGAGTCGACGGCGGAGGTCGGCTCGTCCAGGACGAGGACCTCCGGGTCGGTGACCAGCGACCGGGCCAGCGAGAGTCGCTGCCGCTGGCCACCGGAAAGGGATCGTCCACGCTCGGTGAGCTGCGCGTCCATCGGGTCCGCGGCGTCGAGCGAACCCTGCACCAGCGCCGCCAGTACGTCCCCGCACTGCGCGGCGTCCAGCGCCTCGCGCGCTTCGACGGCCCCGGACGCGGGTACGTCGAGCAGTTCGCGCAGTGTGCCCGACAGCAGTACCGGATCCTTGTCCTGGACGAGGACGGAGCCGCGGGCGGAGTCCAGTGGCAGCTCGTCGAGCGGCACGCCGCCGAGCAGCACCGAGCCGTTCCGCGTGGCATGCGTGGTGTGCGCCGCGTGCCCGCCGAGCCGTTCGGCCAGGCGTCCCGCCATGTCCGGATCCCCGCACACCACGGCGGTGAGCCGGCCCGCCGGGGCGAGCAGACCGGTCGCCGGATCGTACAGGTCTCCGGTGGGCCTCTCGGGCCTCTCGGAACCGGGCGTCCCGGCGGCGTCCACGGCCCGTTCCAGCGACAGCACACGCGCCGCACGCTTGGCCGACGGCCGGGAGAAGGAGTAGGCCATCGCGATCTCTTCGAAGTGGCGCAGAGGATACGCGAGCAGCATCACCGAGCTGTAGACGGTGACCAGTTCACCCACGGCGATCCGCCCCTGACGGGCCAGATGAACGCCGTAGCAGACCACGGTGATCAGCAGGATTCCCGGCAGCAGTACCTGGATCGCGGCGATCAGGGACCACATCCGGGCACTGCGCACGGCAGCGTGGCGGACTTCCTGGGACGCGCGACGGTAGCGGTCGAGGAACAGCTCCTCGCCGCCGATGCCGCGCAGTACACGCAGTCCGGCGACGGTGTCCGAGGCGAGTTCCGTGGCCCGTCCGGCCTTCTCCCGCTGGACGTCGGCCCGCCGAGTGGCGTGGGGCAGCAGCGGCAGGACCGCGAGCGCCAGCAGGGGCAGGCCCACGACGACGACCACACCGAGCGCGGGCTGGTAGACGAGCAGGCCGACGCAGACCAGCACGATGGTGACCACGGCCGCGGTGAACCGGGACAGTGCCTCGACGAACCAGCCGATCTTCTCGACGTCACCGGTGGAGACGGCTATGACCTCGCCGGCCGCGACGCGCCGGGTCAGCGTGGAACCCAGCGTCGCGGTCCTGCGGGCCAGCAGCTGCTGGACACGGGCGGCCGCGGTGATCCAGTTGGTGACGGCGGCCCGGTGCAGGAAGGTGTCGCCGACCGCGTTGCCCACGCAGGCCAGCGCCATGAGCCCGCCGGCCAGGGCGAGCCGGGTGCCGGAACGGTCGACGGCGGCCTGGACGCCGATGCCCACACAGAACGGGAGCGAGGCGACGGAGGCGAAGTGCAGCAGTCCCCAGGCGAGGGATTTGAGCTGGCCCGGAAGCTGATTCAGGAAGAGCCACCGCAGGAATCGGGAGCCCGAGCGGGCGTCGGGCGCGCCCGGGTCGGGATACGGAAGGTCTTGTATCTGCATGACGTCCCAGTGGCTCGCAAAGGCGGGGCCGCGCGCCGTCCTCGGACGGCGGCGACAGCAAACCGTGACAGGTTGACGCCACTGCGTGCCGCAAAGCAAACGATTTTTCACGGCAGAGCCCAGAACCGGCTCGACGCACGGGACGGGAACCTCACGGCACACCGGACGACCCCGGCGGGCACACCGGCCGACGACGGCACGAGGCCCCGGCAGCGACTCCGGCGCGGTGTCTCAGCAGGACGCGTCGCGGTGCTGCGGGGCGGCGGCCGTCCCGTCGATCAGCGTGTTCAGCAGCTCGCCGAGAACCTCGCGCTGCTCGTCCGCCAGCGGAGCCAGGATCTCCTCCGCGGCGGCCCTGCGTGCGGCGTGCAGCTCCCGCAGGGCCGCGTGTCCGTCGTCGGTGAGCTCGATCCGGATCACCCGCCGATTGGCCGGATCGGGCACCCGCCGCACCTTGCCGCTCGCCTCCAGCCCGTCGACCAGCGTCGTCACGGCTCGCGGTACCACCTCCAGCCGCTCCGCCAGGTCGGCCATGCGGGGCGGCGAGGCGTAGTGGGCGAGAGTGCGCAGCAACCGGGACTGGGCAGGGGTGATGCCCAGTTCGCGCCGCACCAGATGGCGCTTCTGAATGCGATGCACCCGGCGGGTCAGCCGAAGCAGCTGCTCGGCCAGCAGGCCGTCGGGGTCGGGAGTGGTCATGTGCGGAACAATATCAGGACGACGCTCATTGTGAGTATAGGTAACAATGAGCTAGGCTCCGCTGGCCCGGCAATCCGCGGCAATCCCGCGGCATCCCCACGGCGGTCCCGGGCTCCCGCGCCCCGCTTCCCGCTCCCGAGCCCTCGAAGGAGACCATGCACCCCGACCATGAACCCGCCTGGAGCGCACCCGCGGGCGCCGAGGAGCAGCCCCGGCAGGTGCGCCGCATCCTGAGACTGTTCCGCCCCTACCGGGGCCGCCTCGCGATCGTCGGCCTGCTCGTCGGAGCGGCGTCGCTCGTCTCGGTCGCCACCCCGTTCCTGCTCAAGGCGATCCTCGATGTCGCGATCCCCGAGCGCCGCACCGGACTGCTCAGCCTGCTGGCCCTCGGCATGATCCTCAGCGCCGTCCTCACCAGCGTCTTCGGCGTGCTCCAGACGCTGATCTCCACGACCGTCGGCCAGCGCGTCATGCACGATCTGCGCACCGCCGTCTACGACCGGCTCCAGCGCATGTCGCTCGCTTTCTTCACGCGCACCCGCACCGGCGAGGTCCAGTCCCGCATCGCCAACGACATCGGCGGCATGCAGGCCACCGTGACCTCCACGGCGACCTCCCTGGTCTCCAACCTCACCAGCGTCGTCGCCACCGTCGTCGCGATGCTCGTCCTCGACTGGCGGCTGACCGTTGTCTCGCTGGTCCTGCTGCCGGCCTTCGTGTGGATCAGCCGTCGTGTCGGCAACGAACGCAAGAAGATCACCACCCAGCGTCAGAAGCAGATGGCCTCGATGGCCGCCACGGTCACCGAGTCGTTGTCGGTCAGCGGCATCCTGCTCGGCCGCACCATGGGCCGCTCCGACTCCCTGACCAGCGCCTTCGCCGACGAGTCCGAACGTCTGGTGGACCTGGAGGTGCGGTCGAGCATGGCCGGCCGCTGGCGCATGGCCGTCATCACGATCGTCATGGCCGCCATGCCCGCCGTCATCTACTGGACCGCGGGCATCGCTCTGCGGACGGGCGGACCCGGGGTCTCCATCGGGACGGTCGTCGCCTTCGTCTCGCTCCAGCAGGGCCTGTTCCGGCCGGCCGTGAGCCTGCTGTCGACCGGGGTGCAGATTCAGGCCTCGCTCGCGCTGTTCCAGCGCATCTTCGAGTATCTCGACCTCCCCGTCGACATCACCGAGCGCGCGGACCCGGTCCGCCTCGACCGGGTCGACGGCGAGGTCCGGTTCGAGAACGTCACCTTCGGCTACGACGGCAAGGGAGGCCCCGTCCTCGACGGCATCGACATCACCGTCCCCGCCGGCACCAGTCTCGCGGTGGTCGGTTCGACCGGCGCCGGCAAGTCCACACTGGGTCACCTCGTGCCACGGCTGTACGACATCACCGGGGGCCGGGTCACCCTCGACGGGGTCGATGTGCGCGACCTCGACTTCGACACCCTGGCGCGCGCGGTCGGCGTCGTCTCCCAGGAGACGTACCTCTTCCATGCCTCCGTAGCCGACAACCTGCGGTTCGCGAAGCCCGACGCCACGGACGAGGAACTCCACGCGGCGGCACGGGCGGCACAGATCCACGACCACATCGCCGCCCTGCCCGACGGGTACGACACCGTCGTGGGGGAGCGCGGCCACCGCTTCTCCGGCGGTGAGAAGCAGCGCCTGGCGATCGCCCGGACCATTCTGCGCGATCCGCCGGTGCTCGTTCTCGACGAGGCCACCAGCGCGCTCGACACCCGTACCGAGGCCGCCGTCCAGCAGGCCATCGACGCGCTGTCCGCCGACCGCACCACGCTCACCATCGCCCACCGGCTCTCCACCGTCCGCGGTGCCGACCAGATCGTGGTGCTCGACGCGGGACGCGCGGTCGAACGCGGCACGCACGAGGAACTCCTGGAGCGGGACGGGAGGTACGCGGCCCTGGTTCGCAGGGATGCCCAACTGGAGCCGACAAGATGAAAATATGCCGGGTTTGTGACGATGTGCGGGTTACCGTGCCCGCATGCAGACGAACAATCCGTCACGGAGCATGATCCGACTGACGCGCCGGGGGCGGCTCGCCCTCATCGCGACCGGGGCCGTCGTGGCCGGTACCGCCGTGGCGGTGCCCCTGCTCATCCTGGGCGACGACGGCGACTCCCGCCCCACGACCCTGGTGATCCCGGAGGGCCGACGGGCGAGCCAGGTGTACGCGGCCGTCGACAAGGCCCTCGAACTGCCCGCGGGGAGTACGAAGAAGTCCCTCGCGAAGGCCGACCTCAAGCTGCCGGGCGACGCAGACGGGAACCCGGAGGGCTACCTCTTCCCGGCGACGTATCCGTTGAAGGAGAAGGTGACGCCGGAGCAGTTGCTGGCGCTGATGGTCGAGACGGCCAACAAGAAGTTCAACGGAGCACCGATCGCCGCCGGTGCACAGCGCAACGCGATGAACGTCTATCAGGCCGTCACCATCGCGAGCATCGTCCAGGCCGAGGCGTCCACCAAGGCCGACATGGGCAAGGTCGCCCGGGTGATCTTCAACCGCCTGGAGCGCGGGATGCCGCTGCAGATGGACTCGACGGTCGACTACGCCCTGGGCCGTTCGGCGCCCGGCGTCAAGGAAGAGGGCATCGAGGTCAACAGCCCCTACAACTCCTATGCGCGGATGGGGCTGCCGCCCACCCCGATCGACAACCCCGGCGAGGAAGCGATGCGCGCGGCGATCACCCCGACGCCGGGCGACTGGCTGTACTTCATCACGGTCAAGCCGGGTGACACCCGCTTCACCGCCGACTACAACGAACACCAGAGCGACGTCGCCGAGTTCAACACGTGGCAGGAGAAGGAGAAGCAGGAGCGGAAGGAGAAGCAGGCGGAGCCGGGGGAGAAGTGAGGCGGCCCGTACCAGCCGTCGGCATCAGACCGTGACGCGCTCCTCCGCCAGCAGACGCCTGATGTCCCGTACGGCCGCGCGTCCGGCACGGTTGGCGCCGACGGTGCTGGCCGAGGGGCCGTAGCCGACGAGGTGGACGCGGGGGTCGGCGACCGCCCGGGTGCCCTCGACGCGGAGGCCGCCACCGGGTTCCCGCAGCCGCAGCGGAGTGAGATGGCCGATGGCCGGGCGGAATCCGGTGGCCCACAGGATGGCGTCGGCCGCCACCTGCCGCCCGCCCTTCCACTCCACCCCCTCCGGCGTGATCCGGTCGAACATCGGCTGCCGGTCCAGTACGCCGTCGGCGATGCCCCGGCGGATCGCGTCGTTCAGCAGCAGTCCCGTCACCGAGACGACACTGCGCGGCGGCAGCCCCTGCCGCACCCGCTCCTCGACCAGCGCCACGGCCGCCCGTCCCGCCTCCTCGTCGAAGGGGCCCTCGCGGAAGACCGGGGGTCGCCGGGTCACCCAGGTGGTGTCCGCCGCGTACGGGGCGATCTCCAGCAGATGCTGCGTGGCCGAGGCGCCTCCCCCCACCACGACGACCCGCTGTCCGGCGAACGCCTCGGGACCGGGGTACTGCGCGGTGTGCAACTGCCGTCCCCGGAAGGTCTCCTGCCCCTCGTAGCGTGGCCAGAACGGCCGGTCCCAGGTGCCGGTGGCGTTGATCAGCGTCCGCGTCGACCAGGTGCCCGCCGAAGTCTCCACGAGCAGCCGCCCGCCGGCGCCCTCCCGTACCGTCCGCACCTTCACCGGTCGCCGTACCCGCAGGCCGAACGTCCGCTCGTAACGGTCGAAGTACTCGGTGATGACCTCGGAGGACGGCCGCGCCGGATCGGCGTCCGTGAGTTCCATGCCGGGCAGCGAGTGCATCCCGTGCACCCTGTCGTACGTGAGCGAGGGCCAGCGGTACCGCCAGGCCCCGCCGGGGCCCGGGTTGTGGTCGAGCACCACGAAGTCGCGCTCCGGCTCGAAACCGGTGCGCCGCAGGTGATAGGCGCTGGACAGACCTGCCTGTCCGGCGCCTATGACGACTGCCTGAACCTCGGCCGCCTCGGCCTCACTGATGTAGTTCACATTTCTACTAACGTTGCCAGGGGTGGAGATCTTCCCCGAGCCGTTACCGCCACCCGGGGACTTCCTTCCTCGAAGACCCCCGGCACATGGGCCAGGATGGAAGCTATGCCAGATGCCTTCAACACCCGGGTCCTGAGCGTCGCCACCGGCTCCGCGGAACGGATCGTCGACCTCACCCGTGACTGTGAGTCCTTCCTGCGGGAGGTGGCGGCCGGCCGCGACGGACTGCTCAACGTCTTCGTGCCGCACGCCACCGCAGGCATCGCCGTCATCGAGACAGGCGCCGGCAGCGACGACGACCTCCTGACGGCCCTGCACACCCTGCTGCCGGCCGACGACCGATGGCAGCACCGCCACGGCAGCCCCGGCCACGGCCGCGACCACGTCCTGCCCGCCCTCGTCCCGCCGCACGCCACCCTGCCTGTACTGGGCGGCCAACTGGACCTGGGCACCTGGCAGTCCGTGTGCCTGGTCGACACCAACCGCGACAACCCCGACCGCCGGGTCCGGCTGAGCTTCCTCGGAGGCCGGTAGACCGAAAGGCCGGAAGGCCGGTGAGCGGCCGCCTCATCGCACGAGGCTGTCCGCCGCCCCCGTGGGGAACTCCTCGACGCCGAGCACCCGGAGCAGCCCCAGCCGCTCGCGGGCCTCGGCGTCCGCCGGGGTGAACACGAGCAGTAGCCGACCCTGGTCCGGAGTGACCATGGTCTCGCAGTTCAAGGGGTGCACCGTCGCCCAGCCGGCCATCGCCTGGGTGGCCGCACAGGGTGAGGACATCGTGCCGCTGGTCGGCGCACGCACCCGCGAGAGGCTGGCCGAGGCGCTGCCCGCGATGGAGCTGGACCTCACCGCGGACGACCTCGCGGAGATCGAGAAGGCGGTGCCCCTGGGCTCGGCACGCGGCGACCGCTACCCGGCCGCGTTCATGCCGGGCCTCGGCGTGGGTAACTGAGCGCGGCTCTCCGGCGGGCCCCGACCGAAGCGGGTTTTGCCGGAGAGCGCGGAGAGTGCGCAGATTTGGAGCATCCGGAGGGTTCGGAGGTCCGAAGCGTCCGGAGAGGAGGCGGGACGGACGGCTTCAGGAGGAAGCGGCGCCGCCCGATTCCACGAACCGGGCGAGACGGGTCAGCGCCCAGCGGGCCCCCGCCTCGTTGTCCGCGGCGGGCACGGCGTCGGGGACACCCTCGTGGACCACCAGGACGACGGTGCCGCCGCCGTCGGTGTCCGTGAGCGTGGTCGTCATGGTCATCGTGCCGCGCAGCGCCGGGTCCTCGGCCTCGAACTCGAGCACCTCCACCACCACCTCGTCCGGCACGAGCCGCGCGAAGCTGCCGTGGTAAGTGTCGGTGCGCGCGGCCGACTTGCCGGCCGCGTCCGGTGCGTCGTACGTGAGCGACACCCGGAACCTGCCGCCCTCGCGCGCCTCGAACTCGTGCACCTCGCCCCGCATGCCCCGCATGCCCGGCGGCACCCGCCACCGCGCGATCGCGTCCGCGCTCACCAGCGCCCGGTAGACGGCCGGCCGGGGAGCGTTCACCTGACCGGAGACCCGCGTCGTGTACATGGTCCTGTCGTGCCGTCGCCCTGTCGTGCCGTCGATGGATCACCGCTCGCCACGGACGACGGTGACCGGGCAGTCGGCGTGGTACAACAGCGCCTGGCTCACCGAACCCAGCAGCATCCCGGTGAATCCGCCGTGTCCCCGTGCCCCCGCCACCAGCAGCTGGGCCTCCTTGGCGGCCTCCAGCAGCGCGTGCCGCACCCGGGACCGCTCCAGGAGCGGTTCCACGGACACCTCCGGATGAGCGGCCCGCCATGGAGCCAGGGTCTCCTCCAGCCGGCGCCGGTGCTTCTCGCGGAGCTGGTCCAGGTCGACCACCATGTTCAGCGGGTTGGCGGGGCCCTCGTACGGTGTCGGCTCGCTCCAGGTGTTCCACACGTGCAGCGCGATCAGCGGGGCCTTCCGCAGCGCCGCCTCGGCGAAGGCGAACCCGGCCGCCGCGGCCCCGGCGGGCGAACCGTCCACGGCGAGGAGTACGGGCCCCTGCGGATCGGGGCGTCCCCGCACCGCCATGACCGGGCAGAAACCGTGGGCGGCAAGCTGCACGACCGTCGAGCCCAGCAGCAGGTCCCCGAACCCGCCGCGGCCCCGCCCGCCGACCACCGCCAGTACCGCGTGGCGCGACTCGCTCCGCAGCACCGTCAGGGTGTCCCCGGACGCCACGGTCCTGGACACCTCCCGGCCCGGCGCCACGTCTGCGGCCCGCTGTTCTGCCTGTGCCAGGACGCCGTGGATCATCGGGTCCAGGTCGGACGGGCGGCTGAAGGCGTGCACGATCCGTAGCTGTGCGCCGCGCAGCCGCGCCTCACGGGCCGCGACGTCCACAGCGGCGAGACTGGACGGTGATCCGTCCACTCCGACCATCACCGCGTCATTCACCGTCCACTCCCGTCCCGGCCGGGCACTCCCCGTGGCGGATGCGTCCCGTGCGGGTGCGTCCCGGCCCTGCCCTGCCCGCGTGTACCGAAGTACCCGCGAGCAGGGCACCGTACCGGCCCGGAAGCTCCGAAGGGGGAGCGGGCTACGCGCCCCCGTCCTTCTCCCCGCCGCTGCCGCGGACGACCGCCACCGGGCAGTGGGCGTGGTGCAGCATCGCCTGGCTGACCGAGCCGAGCAGCAGTCCTGAGAACCCGCCCCGCCCCCGGGCCCCGACCACCAGCAACTGCGCCGTACGGCTCGCCTCGATGAGTGCTTCGCGCGTGCCGCCGTGCACGACCTCGTGCCGCACCTTCACACCGGGGTGCCGCTCCTGCTGCCCGGCCAGTGCCTCGGCCAGCAGACGCTCCTCGCCCGCCCTCCGCTCGTCGGGCCCGCTCGTGTAGGGAGCCTTCTCGTCCTGCGGCGGGGGTGCCGGCGCGTTCCAGGTGGTCCAGGAGTGCAGCGCGACCAGTTCGGCCCCGCGCAGCGACGCCTCGGCGAAGGCGAAGTCGATCGCCTTCGCGCCCGCCGGGGAACCGTCGACCCCGACCAGCACAGGCCCGTCCGAGGCGCCCGTCTCCCGCACGACCAGCACCGGGCACCGCCCGTGGCTCGCCAGGTGCACCGCCGTCGATCCCACCAGAAGCCCGACGAAACCTCCCATGCCACGGGACCCGACGACGACGAGTTCCGCATTGAGGGACTGCGCCTCCAGCACGGTCAGCGGTTCCCCCGTCACCACGGCGTGCGAGACCTCCACGTCCGGCGCCACGGACTTGGCGTGCTCCACCGCCTCGGCCACCAGCTTCTCGACCATGGTCCGCAGACCGCCCTCGGGTGGTCCCAGCGGTGAGGGGCCCAGCGGCACATGCATGGCGGGCCAGAGGAACGCATGCACCACCCGCAGCCCGGCCTCGCGACGCCTGGCCTCCTCGGCCGCGGCCCCCACCGCGGCGAGGCCCGATGCCGATCCGTCGACTCCCACTACGACCAGACCACTCATTACGCCTCCTGAATCGGTACGTCATAAGAATCGTCCCACGGGCACGCCTTGCCGCCATGGGGCCCATGGGCCACACCCCACGGCCGGCCGGACCAGAAGGTTTCCGGAGCTGCCGGTTCCAGCCCCGCGCACGGCACGTCACCGCGCACGGCATGGCAGCACTCCAGGACCCCCGGGGGGATGGTCGGTGGCCGTCACAACTGTTGTCCATCCGTGGCGTTACCCAATATCTCGGCGAGATCGCGGGATGACACGATGTCTCCACGGGGGCTGGCCATCAGCGCGATGAGGGTCCCCACCCATGTACGGATGACCAGAAGAAAACCGGGAAGGGGACGGGCTGTGCCTGCTCCACGGATGAGCACCACGCCACTGCCGGGCATCGGTGTGAAATACGATCTCACCACGCGTGAGCACCAGCACCTGTCCGTGATCGCGCACCGGGACGGCGCACGCACGGTCAATGTCTACCGTTCCGACGACCCGGACGCCTGCGCCCAGTCGCTGCGGCTGAACGTCGCCGAATCGGCCGCCCTGATCGACGCGCTGACGCCCGCTCACCACAGCCCGAACCTGCTGCACACGACCGACCTGGGCCTGGTCGCCGAGCGCATCGAACTGTCCGCCGCCTCGCACTGGAACGGCAGGGTGCTGGGCGAGACCAGGATCCGCACCGACACCGGAGCCTCGATCGTGGCCGTACTGCGCAGGGCCGAGGCGATCCCGTCCCCGACGCCCGACTTCCGCCTGGCGGGCGGGGACACACTCATCGTCATCGGCACCCGGGAGGGCATCGAGACCGCCGCCGAGATCCTCGGGCGGGAATGAGCATATGCACTCTTCCGCAATTTTCCTGATCGAGTTCGGCGCGATCATTCTCGGGCTCGGTCTGCTGGGCCGCCTCGCCGGGCGTCTGCAGTTCTCCCCCATCCCGCTCTACCTGCTGGCGGGTCTGGCCTTCGGCGAGGGCGGGCTGCTGCCGCTCGGCGCGAGCGAGGAGTTCGTCGCGATCGGCGCCGAGATCGGCGTGATCCTGCTGCTGCTCATGCTCGGCCTGGAGTACACGGCCAGCGACCTGGTCTCCAACCTCAAGTCCCAGTACCCGGCCGGCCTGGTCGACATGCTGCTGAACGCCGTGCCCGGCGCGATCCTGGCCCTGCTGCTCGGCTGGGGCCCGGTCGCCGCCGTGGCGCTCGCCGGTGTCACCTGGATCTCCTCCTCCGGCGTCATCGCCAAGGTCCTCAGCGACCTCGGACGGCTCGGCAACCGGGAGACCCCGGTGATCCTCAGCATCTTGGTTCTGGAGGACCTGGCGATGGCGGTCTACCTGCCGATCGTCACCGCCCTGCTGGCCGGCGTCGGCCTCGCCGCGGGAAGCGTCACGCTGGCCATCGCGCTCGGTGTCGCCGGACTCGTCCTGTTCGTCGCCGTCCGCTACGGGCGGGTCATCTCACGCTTCGTCTCCAGCGACGACGCGGAGAAACTGCTGCTGGTGGTCCTCGGTCTGACCCTGCTCGTCGCCGGTCTCGCCCAGCAGTTGCAGGTGTCGGCCGCGGTGGGAGCGTTCCTGGTCGGCATCGCCCTGTCCGGGGAGGCCGCCGAGGGCGCGCACAACCTGCTGGCACCGCTGCGCGACCTGTTCGCCGCGGTGTTCTTCGTCTTCTTCGGACTGCACACCGACCCGCAGTCCATCCCGCCGGTGATCCTGCCCGCCTTCGTGCTGGCCGTCGTCACCGCGCTGACGAAGATAGCCACCGGCTGGTGGGCCGCCCGACGGGCCGGAATCTCCGGGAAGGGCCGCTGGCGCGCGGGCGGCACGCTGGTCGCCCGCGGCGAGTTCTCCATCGTCATCGCCGGGCTTGCGGTCACCGCCGGCATCGAGCCCCAGCTCGGTCCGCTGGCCACCTCGTACGTCCTGATCCTGGTCATCCTGGGCCCGCTCACCGCCCGCTACACCGAGCCCATCGCCCTCCGCCTGACCAGGAAGAAGGCCCCCGCGGACGGCATTCCCGCCCCCGCCGAGGCCACACCCGCCCCCGCTTCCGCCATGGCCCCCGCCCTGGAGACGCTGGAGCCGGTGGAGGGCGGAAGGACCGAACGGCCATAGCGCCGGGCCAACCCCCCTTTGCCGCCCGGATCCCGTGCTCCCAGCCCTGACCGGGGCCGTGGAGCACGGGACTTCCACTGAGTCCCTAGGCGTCCAGCCGGACCGGCATCAGCAGGGAGAACGTGTCCTCGTCGTCCGGCCGGCGGATCGCGACGGGCGCCGTGGGAGCGCCGAACTCCAGGACCAGCCGGTCACGGGCCCCGGCGTCGAGGGCGTCCAGCAGGAACGCACGGTTGACCGCGACACGGCCGCCGTCCCCGTTCACGCCGCCGTCCCCGTTCACCCGGCCGTCTCCGTCCGTACCGTCCTCGCAGACATGCACCGTGCCGTCGGCGCCGGCCTCGATCACACTGACGTCGAAGACCGCCCCGTCCTCCTCGCGCACCTCGCCCGTACGGACGGGCCCCTCCCGCACCGCCTCCCGGAAGGCGGCCACGTCGACCACGGCGCGGCGCCCGGCGGGGAGGTGGACCAGACGGAGATAGTCCGGGAAGTCGTGATCGAGGGACTGACCGGCCACCTGGCGACCGCCCCCGGTCTCCAGTGTTACCCGGTCACCGTCCACGGCGAGCCGTACGGGCTCGGGGCCGCCGGCCAGTGCCCGCATCGCGTCGACGAGTGGCAGCGGCACCACGACCTGCACGCGCGGCCCGCCGTGCCCGGTGACCGGGACCCGCGCGACAGCCAGCCGGTACCGGTCGGTGGCCACGAGGCGCAACGCGTCGCCCTCGAGGTCGAAGAGGACCCCGGCGAGCAGCGGCAGCTCGGGGTCGGTACCGGCCGCGAAGCGGACCGCGTCCAACGCGGCGGCCAGCTCGGGCGAGGCAAGGGCGGGCCGGGCCGTGGCGGTACGGAGCGGGGTCATGGATTTCTCCCTGTCGTCGAGTAGGGCTCGGAGCGTGGAGAACTCACCGCGGGCATCGGACAGCCCTCGTTCCAGGCGGCGCAGGTGCGCCTCAAGGAGCTGCTGTACGAGATCGGTGTCCGCGCCGACCCAGCCGGCCAGCACCAGCCGGATGTCGGCCAGGGGCATCCCGGCCCGCCGCAGCCGCGCCAGCAGCCGGGCCTCGTCCAGTTGTCCGGGGGCGTACCAGCGGTAGCCGCTCACCGGATCGACCCAGGCGGGTACGAGCACACCGGCACGGTCGTAGAACCGCAGGGCGCTCACGCTCAGGCCGCTGCCTTGGGCCATCTCACCAATGCTGCGCATCTCGCTCTCCACACCCGAGACCCTGATGCCTCGACAAGGTCGAGGGTCAACCCGGACCCGGGGCCCTGCTTCCGCCGCCTCCGCCGGCTGCGCCCGGTCGCGACCGCGACGACATCGTCAGGGAGTCGGGCCATTGGCGGCGAGCCGATGGTTTGCACAGCAGGAGATTCGGATCACTTGGCCGTGAGCGCCACGAACGCCGTCCACTCTCCCCGGCCGACCCGCAGCACCGGACCACTGCCCACAGTCTTCGAGTCCCGCACATATATGGCGTCCACGCCAGCAGCGACCTCCACGCAGTCGCCGCCCCCCGACCCGCTGTAGCTGCTCTTCAACCAGCGGAGTCCGTTCACGTCCTCGGGTACCTGCTCCACGCTCATGTCTCTCCCACCAGCCGTTCGATCAGCCGCGCAGACTCGGCGCCGTGGAGCGGGGCAGTCGGCGCTCGGAGGACGGTGAGTCGGGCCAGGACTGCTTCGCGACCGTCGACACGGACTGGCTGCTCATGTGCGAGATGTCCCGCCCGCGCGGGATCCGGACCTCGTTTCCGCCGGGGGACGCCGAGGCGGCTCGGCAATGCCTCTTCGCCGCCGTCCGGAGGGCGGGGTGCGAGGTGGTCCGGATCAGCGCATCCGACGGCGTGCCGCTGCCGGCCTGGGGCTCGGTCGCCGATGAGGACGTGTAGCCGTCGGACGTCACCCGGGTTGCTCCCCACGGCCCATGTCGCGCCCCAGGCCGCCCAAGCGGTCCACCGCATGCGGCACGGTGCTCCGCGGTGAACCACGGAGCGGCGGCATGCTCTGCCGCCGACCTACCGGCTTCCCACCGTGGGCATGGGGAACCGGTGGCGGGCGGGTGTCACCATCAGCACTCCCGGAACGGGAAACCGGCACAATACGCGGTGTGAACGGACGTGTAGCAGACCTGGCCGACTCCCTCGGCACGTGCGAGACCCCGACCCTCGAGTTCAAGCGGACAGCCAAGCGGGACGGGAAGCGTGGGGACGCCATCGGTAACGCGGTGTGCGCCATGGCCAACGACCTCGCCGGCAAGGGTGGCGGAGACATCCTCATCGGAGTGGCGGACGACGGCAGCCCCATCGACGATGTGGACGTCAGTGACCGGACCCTGCTGGCGCTGACCGACCTGCGGGACGACGGACGGATCCTGGATCGCCCGTCCTTCACCGTGCAGGCCGCCGTCTACCGGGGAAAGCCCGTGGTCCACATTCATGTGGAGGCGTCGGCCGCGCTGCCCGTGCGTTTCGAGGGCGTGGTCTGGGTCCGTCCGGGCCCCACCACGCGCAAGGCGACTCGCGAGGACGAGCGCGTTCTCACTGAACGGCGCAGAGCCGGTGACGGTCCCTTCGACTCCCGGCCCGTGCCGCGCGCGACGCTTGACGACATGGACCTCGACCTGTTCCGGCAGGCCTACCTGCCGTCCATGGTGGGACCCGAGGTCATCGAGGAGAACGGGCGCTCCGTGGAGGTGCAGCTCTCCTCGCTGCACCTCACGAGCCCCGAAGGCCGGCCGACAGCTCTAGGGGCTCAGTAACCTCGGTCCCACGCTGCGTGACTGGCGCAGGGACTGGCAGCAGTTGGTCCTGCCCCGGGTGCCTGACGGTTTTTCCGCGCCACGCGCTGAGATGCGGCCACTGGGCTATGTGATCATGCAACCCGAAATGCGCCTTGACCGGCCGGTCAAGGCGTACGAGCGGTGGCTGGAGCGCATCCCCTGGGTCTACTCCGCCGCCGTGCTGGGTGAAAGTCCCCAGGGCCCTGGGGACGACCGCCACAGGATCGCCACCATGCGCGACTACCGCAGCCTCATGCCTCTCGCCCACGACGCACGGAAGCCCATGTTCGACCTGAAGACGGCCGACGGCGCGCTCGGCAGTACGCAGAAGTACGTGCAGACCTGCTATCGGGAGTTCCGCGGGCTCGCGGAAGGAGTGCTGGCCCGGACGGAGGAGTTCGTCACGGAGTGACCGACCGGAATCCGCGTGAACCCCGGCCGGCGTGAGGCCGGTGGTGGCGACCGGCGCATTCACGATCCTCGGGCCGAACCGTCCCGAGGCATTCACCAGCCCCCTGACTCCGGCGCCTCCGCCCCCGCCGGAGTCAGGACGGCGAGGGTGCCGGTGGCCGTGCGGAGGGCCTGTTCGAGGGTGGCGGGGGAGTGCAGGGTGCCGGTGCCGTCCGGGGGGACGAGCCATTCCAGGCGGCCGGTGGGCCGGTACGGCGGGGGCACCGCCACCCAGGAGCCCCGGCCGACGTGCCGTACGCCGAACCCGATCCACTCGCTGGCCGGGTCGGGCGGCAGGAAGAAGCCGACGCGGCGGGCCGTGACGTCCACCAGGGTGGGGCCGGGCACCTTCAGCGGGTCGTTCCACAGGAGGTCCAGGGCGAGCAGCCCGAGCCGGTCGGGCACGCTGAGCACGTCCCAGTAGCGCCCTGCCGCCAGCAGGGCCGTCCCCGTGCCGTGGTCCCACTGCCGTTTGCACTCACGGGGATCCCGGGCCGCGGCGGCCAGCCATTCGACGGCCTGTTTCCATCTGACGCTCTGCATGTCCCACCCCGGGCACGGTCGGCCGCGCCGCTGCGGGCGCGTACTGGATCCGGGCCGACGGCCTCACGGGCGTGCGCGCCGGCCCGGCGTGCAGCCATGGTGATAGATATTTCTATGCGCCGGAAGGGTGCTGCAGGTGTGCGTTCCCTCGGTTCCGCGTCATGAGGCGTTCCACCCGAACGAGAACACCCCCGACAGGAAAGCTTGTTCGGGGGTGTTCGACGCCAGGGGCGTGACATGAGGAGAGCGGAGCGGAGGGCGCGCCGTGGTCAGCTGTCGCGCTTCGCGCGCTCCGCGTTCCGCTGCTTGATGCGCTCCGCTTCCTTGCGTACCTCGGCCTGAGTGGCCTGCTCACGCTCCAGCCACTCGGGGCGTTCCTCCCTGAGGGCGTCGATCTGCTCCGTGGTGAGCGGCTCGGTGATTCCGCCGCGGGCGAGACCGGCGATGGAGACGTCCAGCCTCGACGCGACCACGGGGCGGGGGTGCGGGCCGTTGCGCCGCAGTTCCTGCAGCCACGGGGGTGGGTCTGCCTGGAGCGCGTTCAGCTCGGCGCGTGAGACGACACCCTCCCGGAACTCGGCGGGTGTGGCCTCGAGGTACACACCCAGTTTCTTCGCCGCGGTCGCGGGCTTCATCGTCTGGGTGTTTTGGTGCGACGTCATGGTGTCCAGGGTATCGACCGTACGCGCGACTGCCGACCACGATCGACGACCACAGCCCCTTGGCGTGATCAGTCGACCAGGACCGGTGATCGTGATCGGCGGTCCCGGCCCGTGGCCACGGACGGTAACCTGGTCGAGTGACAGGCTCGGATGTATCCCCGTCGTTCCGGCTCGTGTACGCGCCCGGGGTGATGCCCGGCAAGTGGGTGCGCGTCTGGAACGAGCGGCTGCCCGGTGTCCCGCTGACCCTCACCCAGGTGCCCGCCGCTCAGACGGGCGGCCTGCTGCTGGCCGGTGACGCAGACGCGGGCCTCGTCCGGCTGCCCGTCGACCGGACGATGCTCAGCGCGATCCCCCTTTACACCGAACAGACGGTCGTCGTGGTTCCCAAGGACCACCTCGTGACGGCGGTCGACGAGGTGTCCCCGGAGGACCTGGCCGACGAGATCGTGCTGCACCCCCTCGACGACGTCCTCGCCTGGGAGACCCTGCCCGGGAGGTCCGCCCTCGAACGCCCCGCGACCACTGCCGACGCCGTCGAGCTCGTCGCGGCCGGGATCGGCGTGCTCGTCGTACCGCTGTCCCTGGCGCGGCTGCACCACCGCAAGGACCTCACCCACCGGCCGCTCAAGGACGCCCCCGAGTCGAGTGTGGCGCTGGCGTGGCCCGAGGCCTCGACCACCGACCTGGTGGAGGACTTCATCGGGATCGTCCGCGGCCGGACCATCAACAGCACCCGGGGTCGCACCCAGCCCCGGCCTTCCGCGCAGGAGAAGCCCAGGCGCGCCGCCGCCGAGAAGGGCGGTGCCCGGCGGCAGCCGGCGGCGGGCGGGCCGGCCGGCCGCGGACGGCGGAAGGGCACCGGCGGCACACCGAAGAACCCGCGCCGGGGCAAACCCCGCCGCGGGTCCTGACGTCCGTCTCCCGGTGGCCGGGACTTCTACTTCACCGTCTCGGCCGGTGTCGGCGCCGGGGAGACCGTATTGAGGTCCTTCAGGTTCTCGGGGATCTCGAGCACCAGTACCGGGGAGCCCGCCTGCGGGGCCGGCGGCGTCACCTGCTCCTGGGGCATCTTGGGCGGGCTGGTCTGCTGGAAGTTGACCTGCTCGTGATTGACCAGTCCGGTCTTCTCCAACACCGTGATGTGGTCGAGCACGGTGTCGTTGGCCTGGTCCGCAAGCTGCCGCACCAGGGTGTTCCTGGTGTTGGCCCGGACCTTGGCGATCACCGAGAAGATCTGACCGTGCGTCACCCGCATGATGTTCACGGCCGTGGTGTCGAACTCCTTGTCGTTGGTGGACTTGATGGTCTCCACGAACTGCTGCTGCTGGGGCGAGGCCTGGTTGGGCAGGGTGATGCCCAGTTCGAGGGAGATCCTGCGGCAGCTCTCGTCGAGCCGTCCGTGCCCGACGACCAGGTGCTCTCCCGCCTCCTTCATCTCCGGCGTCGTACCCCGCTCCATCGCCAGCAGGCCCAGGGGGTGTTCCCACAGCCCGGCCGCACGCACCTTGACCACGAAGTCACGGTCGGCCTCGGTCAGCTGGCCGTACTGCGTGTTGGCGACGACCCGGTCCTGGGTGCTCGATGTGGTCTGCACGCCCAGCATGGTGGGGTAGGCGAGCGCGGTGAGGGTGAGAACCATGGCTCCGCCCACGAACGCGGTTCCTGCCGTGCTGCGCGAGATGCGCATCGTTCCTCCTGGTGTATCAACAGCCCAACACCAGTGAGTACGGATGGGAGTGGCAGGACAATCACCGTTCCGGAAGAAATCTTCTGCCGGAATGCGGCGGCGTTCCGCCGGTGCTCCGGCGGGGCACCCGACGGCGGCGACCGGTGCGGCCGTACGACATCGGGTGCCCCTTTTCATGAACTCAGGCCGCGTACGAGGCGTTTCGCGCAGTACGCACGACTTTGTCGCCGTCCGTTCCGCTCAGCAGGCGGGCGGATACCCTGTCGGCGACCGTTGCCCGCACCCGCGTGACCAGCGTGCTCCTGCTGCCGAAGGGGGCTTCCGCCCAGATCTCGTCCAGCAGGGTGACACCGTCGCTCCGAGCGGGGTTGGCGACGCCGGAGTCGGAGGTGCCGAAGATCACACGCGGCTCCGAGCGCCGGAAGTAGGCGTGCGTCGGGTCTCGGTCCCCTCGGCGAAGGGCGCGAACTCGACGCCGTTCAGCGTGTGATGCAGCGGCTTCCCGGCGACCGGGGTGAACGAGGGCAGCAGATCGCCGGAGAGACCGGCGTTGCCGTACAGCGCGCACCGCAGGTGCCCGGTCGACGGGTCGCGGACGACCAGGTTGACCGGGCCGAGGAACAGGGTCTGCAGCGTGGGGTCGTGGCGCAACGCCTCCCGCACCTCGGTCAGGGCCCCGATCATGGTCCCGATCCGGTCCGCGAACACCCGCTCGCCGGTGCTGCGGTACGCCTGCGCCAGCATGGTCAGGAAATGGCCCGTGTAATGCCCGCGCAGATTGCCGTTGGCCTCCCCGTCCAGCCCTTCCCAGCCGCCGGGAGCGACCGCGCCACCGGCGGACAGGCCCGCGTTGACGCGGAACACCTGGAGCAGCCGGCGCACGTCGTAGCCCCGGACGTGATCGTGCATCAGCTGCCGCTTGTCGGCGAAGACGCCCGGACCGAGCGTCACGTCCTCCAGCCCGAACGGACGCACCGTCCACGCGGACGGTACGACGGTGGTGAAGGCGGCGGCAGCGCCGGTGGCGGCTGTTGCGGTGCCCGGTGCGCCCGGAGCGGCGGTGGCTCGTCCGGTGGCCGCGGCGGAGACCGCGGTCGCCGTTGCCGCGAGGGCCGAGGTCCGCAAGAGGGTTCGTCTGGAGAGAGGCCGTGCCATGAACGCTCCTCTGATCGAGGCTGGGCATCGAACCCAGAGGTTCGACATTACGAACGTCATGCGAATGATCGACCAGACGATAGGGAGGGGGCGGGAGAGCGTCAACGGGTCGGGAGGGTGTCGACAGGCCGGGGGGCGGATCCGGACGTTCGCCGGTGACATCCGCCCCATGGCGCCAGGGTCCTGGACCGGGGCCGCCGTGCCGCGCGGCCCCGTCGGGCGGGTGCCCGTCAAACCGGCCGGGTGCCGGTCAGGCCGGCCGGGTGCCGGTCAGGCCGGCCGGGCGGAGCGCGTCAGCCACTCGTACGCGGCCCGTGCCGTGAACTCCCGCTGCCCGCCGCGCAACAGCAGCGCGGCGGTGGCGAACTCCGGGGCGTCGGCCTGCGCCGCGACGTACGGAATCGCGATGCAGCGCATGCCCGCGGCGTACGCCGCGGCGGCGCCCGGGGTGGCGTCCTCCAGCACCACGCAGTCGGCGGGGACCGTCCCGAGCCGACGGGCCGCCTCCAGGAAGACGTCGGGAGCGGGCTTGCCGCGCGGCACCTCCTCCGCCGAGACGACCGTACGCAGATGAGCGTCCAGGCCCGTGCCGGCCAGGATCGCCTCGATCGCCTCGGGTGAGGAACCGGAGGCCACGGCCATCGGTACGCCATCGGCGGCCAGCAGCTCGACGAACCTGCGCATCTCGGGGTACACCTGCGTCGAGGCGCGGGCCAGCCGGAGATAGTGGCCGTTCTTGACCTCCAGCAGGTCCTTCACCGAGGCCCGGAGCCCGTACCGCTCCCGCCAGTCGGCGATCGTCTCCCGGGTGCTGATCCCCACGTAGCGCTCGTGCTCCGCCCAGGAGAAGTCCGGCACGCCGTGCTCGGCGAGGGTCAGCCAGCCCGCCTCGTAAGTAGTTCGGCTCGCTGTCCACGAGCGTTCCGTCGAGATCGAAGACGACCGAGAGTGCGTCGAAAGTGCTCATGGGGCCCAGGATGCCAAGCTCCGGACGGCAGAAGGACTCCAGGGGCGGGCAAGGACTCCGGGAGTGAGCAAGGACTCCAGGAACGAGCCGTCCGGCCGATCGACTCCACCAGCGGCAGCAGCCGGTGCGGGACGCGCTCGCGCAGGGCCACCTGGGTGCGGGTGCGGACCACGCCGGACAGGTTGATCAGCTTTTGGACCACGTCCTCGAGATGCGCGTTGTCACGCGCCACGGCCCGGGTCAGCAGATCTCCGCCACCGGTGATCGAGAACGCCTCAATGATCTCCGACACGGCGGCCAGTTCGTCGCCGACCTCGTCCAGATGCCCCTGCATGACCTCGATGTGCACGAACGCCAGCACCGGATGACCCAGCGCGGCGGCGGAGAGGGCCGGACCCGTCCCGGTGATCACTCCCTCGCGTTCCATCCGGTCGAGGCGTGCCTGGAGAGAGCCGCGCGCGATCCCGAGGACTCGGACGTACTCCCGCACGCTGGTGCGCGGCTGCTCCAGCAGCAGCCGCAGGATGCGGTTGCCCAGCTCGTCCACGGCCATGGTGCCCGGCCTCCTGGCCTGCGGGTTCGCCGCTCGGCTTCTGCGGGTTCGCCGCTCGTCGTGCAGGCCTCGCTGCTCGGTGATCGTTTCCGACTGTACCCATGGCCGACCGACCGACCGAACGACCGGCTGGACTGTTGAGCCACCCGTCGTTGGCCGTTGGCACTCCGTCGGCCACTTGGCCGAAGGCGGCCGAGCTGGAACAGCTGCTCGCCCGGGTGCGGCTCTCGGTCGCCCCGCTCGTGCACCTGCTGAACCCCATGCTCGGCCGCAAGCGGCGCGCCCGCGCGGTGTTGGCGCTGCTCGACGACTGCGCCCGGGAGATCCGGGGCCTCGTCCTTGTCGCCGCCGACCCGGAGGCCTCCCACGACGACCGCCTGGCCGCCGCGTGCCGGCGCGTGGAGAGGGCGGTCGAGGCGCTCATCGACGGCAGGGACGACATCGCCGTGCGGGCGCCCCCGGCGGTGACGGAACCGGCCCTGGCCCATCTCCACGGCCGGGAGCGGGCCCTCGCCGAACTCGCCGCACCCCTGCGGGCACCGTCCGGGGCTCCGCTGGTCGGGGCCTGAGGGCGATGGCCTGCGGGGCCGGGCGGAGCACCCCTCCTGGTCCAGACCTTTAGCGATCGACTGCTAGCGTCACCCCGGCCGGCGGGAAGCGAGAGGGGATCAGGCGTGAGCGTGGGGGACACGGGCATGACGAACGGCAGACGGTTGGCGTTCATAGGATCGTTCACGACGGCGGGCGGTCCGGGCATCGTCACCGCCGCCCTCACTCCCGACGACGGCGCCCTGACCGTGCTGAGCACCGTGAACGGCCTGCCCGACCCCTCCTGCCTGGCGCTCTCTCCCGACGGACGGACGCTCTACGCGGTCAGTGAGACAGCCGAAGGGGCCGTGGCCGCGTTCCGGGTACCCGGCGACGGGGTCGGGGAGGGGAGGGACACACCGGAGCAGGCCGGACCCGCGGTGCCGGTCCACGGGAACGGGCCGACCCACCTCTGCCTTTTCGCCGGACACGTCCTCACCGCCAACTACGGTTCGGGCAGCGTCACCGCCGTCCCCGTCCGCGCCGACGGGAGCCTGGCACGCTCCGCGTCCGGGGTGTTCCCGCCCACCGGCCCGGGCCTTGGCCCGCACCGCCGGCAGCGACCGCATGCCCACCAGGTGCAGCCCGACCCGAGCGGCCGCTGGGCGGTCGGCGTCGACCTCGGCACGGACTCGGTACGGGTGTACACCCTGGCCGACGGGGCTCCCGCGCGGCACCGCGAGGTGGCGCTGCGCCCCGGCTCGGGCCCGCGCCACCTGGTCTTCCACCCGGACGGCACGCGTGCGTACCTCCTCAACGAACTCAGCCCCACCCTGACCGTCTGCCGCTGGGACGCCGTCGAGGGCACGCTGCGGCCGCTCACCGAGATTCCCGTCCTGCCCGGTGCCCCGTCCGGCGACGCCTACCCGTCGGGCGTCGCCGTCTCGCCCGACGGCCGCTTCGTATGGACCGCGACCCGCGGAGAGGACGTCCTGTCGGTGTTCGCGGTCGAGCAGGGCGCGGACCGCCTCGACCGCTCGGCCGGAAGCGACGGGGCGGCCGGGACGGAGGGGGCGGCCGGGCTGCGGCTGATCGCCACCGTCCCCTGCGGCGGCCACTGGCCCCGCGCGCTCATCGAGTCCCACGGCTTCCTGTACGTGGCGAACGAGCGCTCCGGGGACGTGACCTGGTTCGCGGTCGACCCGGACACCGGAATGCCCCGGCGCCGCGGCTCGATCCCGGTGACGGCGGCGTCGTGCGTGGTCGTCGGCTGAGCGGTTCCCCGCGTGTACGGACCCTGAGTGACGGGCCCGCCCGCACGCGCGGCTCGGGGCGCCGCGTCGATCCCGGCCGCACACGCCGAAAGGCCCGCCCCAGTGGTCGGAGCGGGCCTGTTCGGCGCCTGCGTCGTGGAGCGGATGAGCCCGCCCGGGGTCAGTTCGCCGGAGTGCTCTGCGTCTGCTGCGGGCTGATACCCAGCGCGGAGGTGTACTTGGCCAGGGCGAGCTTGCCGATCGCCGGGTAGGGGCCCAGCGCCTCGGCGGCGGAGCAGCCCACCTCCTTCGCGGCCTCCTCGACCAGGCTCGCGTCGACCTCGGGGCCGATCAGGTACGGCGCGAGCGCCAGCTGCTGCGAACCGGAGTCGCGCAGCTGCTCGGCCACCGACGCGATCGAGCCCTCCTCGTCCAGGGCCGCCGCCATCACCGGCACGGCAAGGCGCGCGGCGAGCAGCATGCCGGTGATCCCGGCCGCCTGTACGGCCTCGTCACCGCCCACGGAAGCGAGGATGATGCCGTCCGCGGCGGTCGCCACGGTGAACAGGCGGGCGCGGTCGGCGCGAGCCAGTCCGGCCTCGGACAGCCGTACGTGCAGCGCCTCCGCGAGCAGCGGGTGCGGGCCGAGCACGTCGGTCAGCTCGGCGGCGACACGGCTGTCCATCAAGGCCTGACGGACCTGGCGCAGCAGCGCACTGTCCGGACCGGCGAGCAGCGGCACGACGACGGCGACGGGGCCGTCCGGCTCCTTGGCGTCCAGGCCGGCCGCGCGCGCCTGCTCGAAACGGGCGGTGCGCTCCTCTGCGGCGTGCGCCAGTACCGACTGCAGCGTGGGAAACTCCGCGTCGTCCCCGTCGAGGTAACCGGGCCGGGCGTCCAGGCCCGGCAGCTCGGAACGGGCGATGCTGATGACCTCGTCGGCGAGGGAGCGGGTGGCGCTGCTGGGAGTACCCGGCACGGCGAGGACGAGCGCGGGCGCGCCTTCGGGAGCCACCAGAGGCTCGGGACGGCGGTGCCGTCCGGGCTGGCGGGGGCGCGGCATTCGTACTGGCAGGCCGGACGCGGGCCCAGTGGGGGTGCTCATGGAGCGGAATGTTAGTGGTTTCCTGGACTCCCCTGTTCGGGGAGGGTGCGCCTGCGCGGACTATGTTCATTTTTGTCTGATGTGTTACGTATGGACATCGGGCACGTCGGCGCCCCCCTCACCTGCCGGGCTCGTCACGCACAGCATCTTCTCGTCACCCGGAAGGGTGAACGAATCGGTCGCGAGGTCCGTGGCGATACGTACCGCCCCGTGCAACGGATCTCCTTCCGCCGCCACCCGCCGTGCCCACGGCAGCCGTTTCGCCAGCTCCTCGCCCAGGGGGACGAGGAGGGGGTCGCCCAGATTGAGCAGACCACCGGTGAACGCCACCAGCGGCTCGCCCGCGTCCGGGCCCTCCCCCGACCCCGACCCTCCGGCCGACCTCGGCCCCCCGCCCCATCCCGAGCCCGTCTCCGGGCAGACGGCCGCCGCCGAGTCCGCCATGTGCCGGGCGGCCGCCCGCAGAATGTCCGCGGCGACGGCGTCACCGTCGGCGCACTCGGCCACCCGGGGTGCGAAGGAGGCGAGGACGGCCGCCCGGTCGGTGCGCGGATACAGGCGGCCGGGAAGCGTCGCCGCCGGGCCGAACGTCTCCTCGGCGAGTTCCAGCAGGCGGCCGGAGCCGCCGTCCCGTCCGTCATGGGCGCGCAGCGCCGCCTCCAAGCCGGCCCGCCCGATCCACGCGCCGCCGCCGCAGTCGCCGAGCAGATGCCCCCAGCCGTCCGCCCGGCGCCAGCCGGCCAGATCGGTGCCGACGGCGATCAGACCCGTACCGGCGGCGACCACGGCACCCGGTCGCGGCCCCAGGGCGCCGACGTAGGCGGTGACGGCATCGGCGGCCAGAGCGACGCGGCACACACCCAGTTCCCGGGCCAGTGCTGCCGGCAGCTCGGCACGCAGCGCGTCCCCGAGGCTGGCCAGCCCCGCCGCGCCGACGACCGCCGTGTCCAGCCGCCCGATGCCGGCCTCGGCGGCCAGTCCCCGGGCCATGGGCGCCAGGTGTTCCATCAGATGTCCGGGGTCGATCCCCCGGGAGCCGGTCCGCACCGGCTCCCCGGACGCACCCCGGGCGAGCGGACCGCGTCCGGCGGTACCCACGACGACCCGCAGCCCCGAGCCCCCGGAGTCCACGGCGACGAATCCGGGCCCGGCGACCGTCGCGCCTCTCGCCGCCGCCCCCTGCCGGGTCGGCGGACCGTTCTCGGACGGACGCAACGGGCTCTCCTCTCTTCCCGGGCCTCGACCTCGACGGGGAGGAAGAGTAGCGCCCCAGGACGCCCCCGACGCATGAAACGGACTGCTGGGCCAGGGGTGTCGGTGCGAGCCAGTAGAGTGATCCGCCGTGGCACCACGACCCTTGCATGAACTTGTTGAGCCCGGCTGGGCAAAGGCCCTGGAACCGGTGGCCGGACGCGTCGCGGCCATGGGGGACTTCCTGCGCGCGGAGGTCGCGGCCGGCCGGACGTACCTCCCGGCGGGAGCGAATGTCCTGCGGGCGTTCCAGCAACCCTTCGACGACGTAAGGGTTCTGATCGTCGGTCAGGACCCTTATCCGACACCGGGAATGGCGATCGGGCTGAGCTTCGCGGTGTCGCCGGACGTGCGGTCGCTGCCGGGCAGCCTCGAGAACATCTACCGGGAGCTGAACACCGACCTGGGCCTGCCCAGGCCCGTCAACGGTGATCTGACCCCGTGGACCGAACAGGGTGTCCTGCTGCTCAACCGGGCGCTCACCACCGCCCCGCGCAAGCCCGCCGCGCACCGGGGCAAGGGCTGGGAGGAAGTCACCGAGCAGGCCATCCGCGCCCTGGCTGCGCGGGGCGGGCCGCTGGTGTCGATTCTGTGGGGGAGGGACGCGCGCAACCTGCGCCCGCTGCTGGGGGACTATCCGGCGATCGAGTCGGCGCACCCCTCGCCCATGTCGGCGGACCGCGGCTTCTTCGGCTCGCGCCCGTTCAGCCGGGCCAACGACTACCTGGTCCGGCAGGGCGCCGCCCCCGTGGACTGGCGACTGCCGTCCGCCCAGGAGGCGAACGCGCCGGCCGGGTAGCGCCGTCGGGGCGAGGGCCGTAACGGAAAGGAGGGCGGTCAGGACCGCGGCTCCCAGGGCATAGGTCTTCCAGCTCTTGTGCGCGGTACGCATGACGGTCCCCCGTGTGCGGTCATCCGGTCCGAGTGTTCCGAGTGTTCGGCCGATCACGTTGATGATGCCGAGAGGATGCCGGAGGAGACGCTGAAATCCCGTCCGTGCGGAATCGTGACGGCACGCAGACAGTGAGGTCGTGCTTCCGGTTCGCCGTCGCAGGGCTGCCCCGAGGCTCCTCCAGCCGGCGGGACGGCGGGTGGTTCGCTTCTCGGGGCAGCAGGCGGCTGCACCTCCGGGGCCAGTGGGTCCGATTCTTCGGGCTTCAGTCGATTCGTTTCACGGGAGAGCCGCGGCCCGGACGCACAGCACGTCCGGCAGATGCGCGGCGAGCTGCCGCCAGCTGTCGCCGTCGTCGGCCGACGCGTACACCTCGCCGTTGCGGTTCCCGAAGTACACGCCCGCCGGGTCGGCGCCGTCGTGGCACATCGCGTCGCGCAGCACCGTGCCGTAGTGATCGCCCTGCGGCAGGCCCGCGCCGAGCGGCTCCCAGCTTCGGCCCGCGTCCGTCGTGCGGTAGACGCGGCAGCGCCGGTCGGCCGGTACGCGATCGGAGTCGGCGTTGATCGGGAACACGTACGCCGTGTCACCCCGATGCGGATGGGCCACGACCGCGAAGCCGAACGTCGACGGCAGCCCGGCACCGATGTCGGTCCAGTGCGCGCCCGCGTCGTCGCTGCGGTACACACCCCAGTGGTTCTGCAGATACAGTCGGTCCGGTGTCACCGCGTCCCGGGCCACCTTGTGCACGCACTGGCCGAACTCCGGATTCGGATCCGGCAGGAACACCGCGGAGACCCCGGAGTTGGACGGGGCCCAGCTCGAACAGCCGTCCAGCGTGCGGAACACGCCCGCCGTGGACACGGCGACCGTCACCGCCCGCGGATCCCGCTCGTCGGTCAGCACGGTGTGCAGGCCCTCACCGCCGCCGCCCGGCACCCATCGGGAACGGGTCGGATGCTCCCACAGCGGCCGGACCAGGTCGAAGGTCTCCCCGCGGTCCTCCGAGCGGTAGAGCGCGGCCGGTTCCGTGCCCGCGTACACCACGTCCGGCTCCGCGGCCGCCGGATGGAGCTGCCAGACCCGCTCCAGCGACGCCCCCGTGTCCTTGGGGAACTTGACGGCGGGCCGCGCCGGTTCGGTCCAGGTCCGGCCCAGGTCGTCGGAGTGGAACACGGACGGGCCCCAGTGTGCGCTGTCACCACCGACCAGCAGTCTCGGTGCCGGACCGCGGGTGTCGACGGCGACCGAGTACACCGCCTGCGCGTTGAAGTAAGGGCTTTCGTCGAACTCCCAGTCGTTACCCCGCCGCCGCCCGATGAACAGACCTTTGCGGGTGCCCACGGCGAGCAGTACCTCGGACATGCCGATCACCTCCGCGACGTCTTCGTCGACGTCCTCGTTCCGGACACCGGCCAGTCTGCACCCCACCACTGACAGCCAGCTCTGGATCAGGCGCCGACGCAGGTCGGAGCGGTGCGGCGGAGCGGTGCGGTGAATCGGCCGGGTGAGCGAGGGCCGGCTGCCGGACATGGGACGGCGGCCGTACGCGGCGCCTCGTGGGCACCGCGTACGGCCGCCGCTCTCACCGTGGGGGGCTGCGGCCGGAGGGACTACTGGTAGGTGATGTCGGACGACGCGTACTTGCAGTACGTACCGTCGGCGCCCGACCCGTTGCTGCTGGGCTCGGCACCGCTGTTGTTGCCGATGTACTTCTGGCAGGGGACGATCTTCTTGCTGCTGTCCCCGACGATCTTGATGCTGCGCAGGGTCACGCTGTCGCCGTAGTTGGTGTTGATGCCGGCGATCCGGCTGCCCTTCCAGCTCACCTCGATGGCGTTGAGATTGATCGTGCGCTTGTACTGCGTCGAGCAGTTGCCGCAGGAGCGCACGAAGGTGCCGAAGTTCTTGACCGCGAAGTTCGACACGTTCAGCGTTCCGGCGCCGTTGAACTGGAACACCTTGTCGCTGGCTTCCTTGGCCCCGCCGCCGCTGACGGTGTAGACCGAGGACGACGACTTGCCCTTGAACGTGGCCGCGTCCTCGCCGACGTCCTCCCACCACACGTTCTGCAGCGTGCAGGAGCCCTTGCAGTGGATGCCGTCGGCCGCGGGGGCGCCGAGGATGACGTTCTTCAGGACCGCGCCGTCCGCCAGTTCCAGGATCGGGCCCTGGTCCTCGTCCTGACTGCCCGAGCCGAGGGCGCCGGTGCCGTAGAGGCGCTTCAGCCCGTAGTCCTTGGTGCCGGACACCGAGATGGTGGAGGAGACGCCCTCACTGCCGTTGGCGGTCGGCCAAGTGGCGGCGCTCGCCGAGGACGCTCCGGTGGTCATGATCATGCCAAGCGAGAGGCTGAGGGTGGCCAGCGCTCCGGTCAGTGCACGCCCGTAGGCGCGTGGTCGTGTCGCGGAAGTCATATTCCGGTTCCTTCTGTCGTGATGTGGGGGATGCGGCGATGTCGGGGCGCGGAGGCGTCGCACCGCGCGGTCAGTTCACATCGCTGAACGGAACGTAGACGGTAAGCGCTTTCTGGTCAACGCCTTGGGCGGTCCATCATCAGCTGTCCGTTGTGGCAGCGAGCGCATTCCGCTGAATGCGTGGGAGCGCTTCCATGAAGGCCATGCTCATGTCACCATGCGCCCTACCGCCGTCCGTGCGGCTGTCCTCCTCCGCACAGGAAGGGCCCAGGCATGTCAGACACCCCTCGCATCACCCCGAGGCGCCACCGACCGTCCGGAGCTTCGGTCACCGTGCTCCTTGCCGCGCTGCTGCCGTTGCTCGTCGCCACCGTGCTCATGGCGCCGGCGGCCTCGGCCCGGGAGCCGGCCCCCACCCGTGAGGAGGCGGCCCCCACCGCCATGCTCACCAGGGTCACCGATTTCGGGACCAACCCCAGTGGGCTCGAGATGTACCTGTACGTGCCGGACAGCGTCACCCCGCGTCCGACGGTCGTCGTGGCCGTGCACTACTGCACCGGATCAGGCCCGGCGATGTACACCGGCACCGAGTACGCCTCGCTCGCCGACCGCTACGGGTTCATCGTCGTGTACCCGTCCGTCACCCGCGCCAGCAAGTGCTTCGACGTCTCCTCGCCCCAGGCTCTGCGTCGCGGTGGCGGCAGCGACCCCGTCGGCATCAAGTCCATGGTCGACTGGACCGTCCGCACGTACGGCGCCGACACCGACAGGGTGTTCGCCACCGGGATCTCCTCCGGCGCGATGATGACGAACGTGCTGCTCGGCGACTACCCCGACGTCTTCGCCGCCGGTTCGGCTTTCGCGGGCGTGCCGTTCGGCTGCTTCGCCACGACGGACGGGTCCGAATGGAACAGCGCCTGCTCGGGCGGCACCGTGAACCGCACACCGCAGGCGTGGGGCGACCTGGTCCGGAGCGCGTACCCCGGCTACACCGGTCCCCGCCCGCGCATGCAGCTGTGGCACGGCACCGAGGACGACGTGCTGCGGTACCCCAACTTCGGTGAGGAGATCGAGCAGTGGACGAACGTGCTGGGTGTCGGCGGGGCCCCGGCCGCCACCGACTCGCCCTCGGCCAACTGGACCCGGACGCGCTACGGGGCCACGCACGATCAGGCGCCCGTGGAGGCCGTCAGCCTTCAGGGCGTGGGCCACAACCTCTACGCCTACGGCATGGCGTCCCGGGTGATCACCTTCTTCGGCCTCGACGACGCGGGCCCGGCACCGCAGCCGCAGCCCAGCGGATGCCGGGTCGCCGTCACGGTCAACGCCTGGAACACCGGGCTGACCGCCTCGGTCACTGTCACCAACACCGGTACGTCGACAGTCAACGGCTGGCAGCTCCGCTTCACCCTGCCCGCCGGGCAGACCCTCACCGGTGGGTGGGGAGCCACGTACACTCCGGCATCCGGTGCGGTGACGGCGGCCCATGCCCCGTACAACGGCACGATCGCGCCCGGCGCGAGCGTGAGCATCGGCTACCAGGCGGGCCACAGCGGCAACAGCGCGGCCCCGAACGCCTTCACCCTCAACGGGACGGAGTGTGCGACGGAGTGACTTTCAGGGCGCCAACGGCCCGCGCTGCGCTGACAGGGTGCCGTCCGACAGTCGAGGTGCGTGTTCTTTCGTATGGAAAGTGATCACGTGATTACGTAGCGCGCGTGCTTGAGGAATCTTTTCTCCATCTTTCCGATCGTTCTCCGGCGGACGGGGCGGTGTCCGTGTGGCCCGCCTGGGAGGTGCGGGAGGGCGAGCACGCGACGCGCTGGTTCCATGTGCGGCTCGTCTTCGCCGACGGGGCCGGTGTCGAGGCGCTCGCCCTGGTGTCCGGGCTCTGCGTCTGCGTCGAGGACGTACGGGCCCGGCCCGCGCTGTCGTTGGAGGATCTGGCGCTGTTCGCCGACTGGATCGAGGGGCCGCTCGCCCAGGCCTGCGGTGCCGATGGCGGGGCGGCTGCCGACCACGGGACGGCCGGCACGGAGTCGGCTGCCGGCGGCGAACCGGCCGCCGAGGTCCGGCCGGTGGCGGACGGCGATCCGCCCGCCGAGGGCGGCTCCGCCGTCGGAGCCCCGCCGCCCGGCGCGGGGGAGCGCCGACGCCGTGCGGTCCGGCCGCGGGAGCCCGTGGGGAGACGCCTCGTGGCACGGGAGTACCGCGCGGCCCAGGAGGAGGGCACCGACCCGGTCCTCGCCGTGATGTGCGCGACCGGATACAGTCGGCGCGGAGCACTCAGGGTCATCGGACGGGCGCGTGACGCGGGCCTGCTGACGCCGCGTCACGTCCGGCGGGCGTCAGAGTAGGGAGCGCATCCGTGTGATCTCGCTCGTCTGCTGGGCGACCACGTCGTCGGCCATCTCCTCGATCTGAATGTTGTTGCCCTGCGCCTTCACCTCCGTGGCCATGGTGATCGCCCCCTCGTGATGGGTGATCATCAGCGTGAGGAAGAGCTGGTCGAAGGCCTTCCCCTCGGCCGCGCGCAGGTTCTTGAGCTGGCCCGGGGTCGCCATCCCGGGCATCGTCGAGTGGTCGTGCCCGCCGGCCTTCTTGGACTTGCCGTGCGTCGTCAGCCAGCCCTCCATCATCTTGATCTCCGGCTGCTGGGACGCGGCGATCCGTTCGGCCAGCTTGACTGTCTTTGTCGACTCGGCGCGGTCCGGGACGAGTTCGGTCATCTCCAGGGCCTGGGAGTGGTGCTCGATCATCATGCGGGTGTAGGAGACGTCCGCGGAGTTGGGGGAGTCGTCCTCGACGCGCTGCTCCGCCGCCTCCTCGGCCGACAGGGTCCGGTTCGGCCCTCCGGGCTCGCCCGGCGCGATCACCGAAGGGCCGCTCGCCGAGGCTGACTTGACATCGTCCGTATCGGAGTCGCAGCCCGTGAGCCCGAGTACGGCCAGGGCGATCAGCCCGGTCGCGACGACGGACGCGCGTGACGCACGGCGGTGGAACACGGGACCTCCTGTGGCTGGGGGTATCCCCTCTGGGGGAGGGTGGCACGGCACCTCGTGAGTGCTGACGACTGTCCTAGCACGCTTCCGCGCGGCAGTGATCAAAAAACTTCGTTGCGAGTGTGTTGCCCACTGTTGATATGTGCATGCTCAGGACCATACTGCCGGAGCAGAACCCGTTCCGAGTCGAACGGAACAAGGGAGGAAAACAGTGATCCTGTTGAATGTTCCCCGAACCCGGCGCAGACGGCTGGGAGTTGTCGCAGCGGCCGGCGGGCTGCTCGCCGCGCTCCTGACCGCCGCGCCGGCCGCGGCGACCCCCGACCCGGGGGACGCGCCGCCCGCTTCGAAGGAGATATCGAAGAGCGCGCAGGCCGAGGCGCGCGAGGCCATCGCACAGGGCGAGATACCCGCCCAGGACGAGGTCGTCCACTCCGACAACATCCGCCATGTCGCCCACGTCCCCAAGGACGCGCTGACCGGCACCAATTCGGACCTGGCCTTCCAGGGCCGGTACGCCTTCGCCGGAAACTACGACGGCTTCACCGTCTACGACATCAGCAACCCGAAGTCGCCGAAGACGGTGTCCCAGGTGCTGTGTCCCGGCTCCCAGAACGACATCTCCGTCTCCGGTGATCTGCTGTTCCTCTCCACCGACTCCTCGCGCAGCGACAGCAGTTGCAACAGCACCACGCAGCCGGTGACCGAGAAGTCCTCGTGGGAGGGCATGAAGGTCTTCGACATCAGCGACAAGCGCAACCCGCGCTACGTCGCCGCCGTCGAGACCGCCTGCGGCTCGCACACCCACACGCTGGTGCCCGAGGGCAAGAACGTCTACGTCTACGTCTCCTCGTACTCGCCGAACGCCGCCTACCCCGACTGCCAGCCGCCGCACGACGGCATCTCCGTCATCAAGGTGCCGCGCAAGGCCCCGCACAAGGCGGCCGTGGTCGGATTCCCGGTGCTGTTCCCCGGTGAGGGCCCCGACGGCGGCGGCAACCCGGGCGGCCCCACCAACCCGGGCGTCTCCAAGACCACGGGCTGCCACGACATCACCGTGCTGCCCTCCAAGGACCTGGCCGCCGGTGCCTGCATGGGCGACGGCATCCTGTTCTCCATCAAGAACCCCGAGCGTCCCAAGGTGATCGAACGGGTGCAGGACAACGTCAACTTCGCTTTCTGGCACTCCGCGACCTTCAACCAGAAGGCCAACAAGGTCGTGTTCACCGACGAGCTGGGCGGTGGCGGCGCCGCCACCTGCAACGCGGAGGTCGGACCGGACCGCGGCGCGAACGGCATCTACGACGTCGTCGGCAAGGGCGACAAGAGCAGGCTCGTCTTCCGCAGCTACTACAAGATCCCGCGTCACCAGGCCGACACCGAGAACTGCGTCGCCCACAACGGCTCGCTGATCCCGGTCAAGGGCAAGGACCTCATGGTCCAGGCCTGGTACCAGGGCGGGGTCTCCGTCTGGGACTTCACCGACTCCTCGAAGCCGAAGGAGATCGCCTACTTCGAGCGGGGTCCGCTGAGCACCGACCGGCTCGTCACGGGCGGTTCGTGGTCGGCGTACTACTACAACGGCTACATCTACTCGAACGACATCGCCAAGGGCTTCGACGTTCTGAAGATCGACGACCGGCGCACGGACCCGGCCCGCGGGGTCCATCTGCGTGAGCTCAACGTGCAGACGCAGCCGGACTACTTCGACTGAGCGTCCGGCTCGGGCCGACGGGCGGGCGCCAAAGACTCCGGTGCCGCCCCGGTCGCGAAGAACCGCGACACATCCGTCCGGTCCGGCGCGTCCGTGCCGCCCGTACCTTCCGTGCCGCCCGTACCTTCCAAGCCGGCCGTTCCACTCGAGTGGTTCGATCCGTCGGACCGTTCCGTGTCACCGGAACGGTCCGACGGGCCGGTCGCACCCGTCCCGCCGGGCACCTCGGTGTCCGGCGGGACACCCAGTTCCCGGTCGAGCCGGTACCGCTTGAACAGCTCCTCGCGCAGCACCGCGACGGGCATCGGCGCACCCGGCATCAGGGCCGAGTACACGGCGCCCATCAGCAGGGCGCGCAGCATCGGATAGTCGCTGGCGACCTGCTCCGAGCCGTACCGGGCGACGGTGTCGCTCAGCAGTTCCGCCAGACGCCGCTGCTCGGGGCAGGGCAGGAAACCCTCGGCCTGCAGCAGCCCGGCCATGTGCTGGCGCATCAGCACGGGACGGTCCCGGGCCAGGCCCAGGACCGCGTCGATGGCCCGCGCCATCCGCTCCTGCCCGTCATCGGTTCGCGGTTCGCGCTCCAGCGCCTCCTCGAGCGTCCGGTGCATCAGGCGGTGCACGGCGGACTGCACCAGCTGGCGCTTCCCCGGGAAGTAGTACGACACCAGGCCCCGCGCGGAACCCGCGCGATCGGCGATGTCGCCGAGCGTCGTCGCCTCGTAGCCGCGCTCGCTCACCAGCTCGACGGCGGCCTGGAGAAGCCGCTCCTTCGAACGCCTTCGCAACTCTTCATTGACCGAGGCGCTGCGCGGGGACATGCTGGACTCCTGCGTTGACTGGTTGGCAGCCAACTATACTCAACGCGTTCGGTGGGGCCCCTCGTGGGTCACTCCGGGCTGCCGCCCTCCTTGGGCGACGCGGGGGATCGCCCAAGGAGAGCGGCATAGGGGAGGCGCGGGCCCGCTCGGCCGGGTTGCCGGAGCGGCGGGGACCGGGATCTCTTGTGTCTCTTACGGGTACTGACGCCGGTGGATCCGTACCGCCACGGCCACGACCACGATGCCGAGGAGCCAGCCGCCGAGTACGTCCGTGGGCCAGTGGACGCCGAGCCAGACGCGGGTGAGACCGACGCCGATGACCGAGAGCGTCGCCAGGACAACGGCCCAGCCCCACACGGACCGGCCCACTCCGTGCCGGTGCAGCAGCCAGAGCAGGAGACCGCAGGTGACGGTGGCGGTCATGGCGTGACCCGAAGGAAAGGCCGCGTAGTGGGCCGAGTCCACCGGGTCCGTCCACACGGGGCGGGCGCGGCCCACCGCCGCCTTCAGGACCTGCTGCACCATCGTCGCCACGGCGCACGTCACCACCAGCCACACCGCGGTCCACCGGGCCGCGTACCGGTACCACAGCAGCAGTGCGACCGCCCCGCACAGCAGGCGCATGGTCCATGGGTCCCAGACCCAGTCCGTCAGGACGCGAGCCGTCTGCGTCAGTCCCGGTTCGTCGACCGCCCAGCGGTGGAAGGCCGAGGCGATGTCGCGGTCCAGGCCGATCAGCGGGGACCACTGCGCGACGACCAGGATCAGCAGCACGACCGAGCACACGGCCGGCACACCGAGGAGAACCGCGGACGAGCGGTGCTCCGGTGGACGGGGCGGTGGCTCGAGGCCGACGGGAGGGGTGTGGGAGGAGGGCATACAGCGATCCTCGCCGACCCCTGGGGCTCGAAGCCAGTCCCTCATCTGCCGTCAGCCTTGTGAGCCCGTAGGCCCCGTTTTCTCTCACCCCGGCGCCCTGCGCACCCGAGGCCCCGCTGTGGCCCCGGGGCGGGCCTTAGGGTCTTTCGTTCGGGTCAGGCCGGATCAGGGAGCGGTGCCCGGTGCTGGGGGGGCACCGCCCACGCCTTTCAGGCAGTGGGGAGCATCGCAAGACGGAGGAGGGAGCCAGGGGAGAGCCCTGGGGACCGACGACGACGCGGCGAGGTGCGGTGCCGGGGCCCGCGAGCCCGGCATGATCCACACGAGAGGCCCTAGCCAAGCGCCCGCAGCCCCGGTACGAACGCCACCAGTACCGGGATCACCGGCACCAGCGACGCCATGGCCGTCAGCCGCAGCCGGTGCCACGCCGGTAGCCGGTTCGGGGGAGTCAGTAGCCGGTGCACCCGGGCCGGGACCTGGCCCTGCGGGGACGGGCAGGGGCCGAACACCCCGCGGTGCTCGTTGAGCTCGACCAGCGCCAGGGCAGTGGTCAGTCGGCCGAAGCGGCGGGAGGCCGTGTCGTCGGCGGCGAGTTCGACCAGCCGGTGCATCTCGTCGCGGAACGCGGCGAACACCGGTACCTGCGGAAAGCCGTCGGCGAGCGCCGAGGAGCAGTGCTGCAGCCAGTCGTGCCGGGCCTGCGCGTGTCCCCGCTCATGCGCGAGGACGGCGTCCAGCCGGCGGCCCTTCAGCCGACGCAGCGCGGCCGTGGTGACGACCAGCCGGGGCGGGGTGCCGGGCAGCCACCACGCGTCGGGGTGTGCGCCCTCCAGAACCACCAGCCGGCCGGCGCCGGGCTCCTCGCCGGGCAGCAGCGGCGCCCGCACCAGAAGCTCGGCCCGGCGGGCCCGCCGCCGGGCACGGGCCCGTACGATCTCGCGGACCAGCATCGCCGCGGTCCACAGCCCACCGCACGCCAGGGCGACCGCGGTGGTCGCCGCCAGGGGCCCGGCCGTGCCCAGGGCGTAGGCCTCCACGACGCCGCGCGGTGCCGTCGCGAACACGGGGCGGCCGACCGCGTTCGAGGCGGCCGCCGCGCTGAACGTCATCGACAGGGCACAGCACAGCAGCACCGCCGCGACCACGCACTGCCACACCCACAGCGCCACCACCGGCTCACGGTCCGTCCAGTCGGCCCGCGCCAGCAATCGGGGGCCGGTGACGGCGATCAGGACGCCGAGCAGCAACAGTGCCGCGGGGAGCATCATGCGTTCAGCCTATGAGTGCACACCACTCCCGGGTACGGCCCACCGGGGCAAAGTGACGTAGGCAACGGTCCCGCCCGTGGACCGGCCGCCACCTGCCCGCCTCACATCGTCAGCAGCATCGCCACCATCGCGATGCCCATGGACAGTCGGCACGCCCGTGCCAGCTCCGGCCGGTCCCCCCAGCCCGAGGCCCCGCCGGCCCCTGGTGCCGGGTTTCCCGCCACGGTGGTCACCGGCACCAGTCGTACGCCTGTGACCAGTACGTATCCGGTGAAGTAGAGCAGCAGGACGCCGGTCAGCAGGGGTATGCCCGAGCTCCCGTGCGGGTGCCCCTGCCCCTGTCCCGGTCCGGGGGAGACGGCCATCGCCACCGCCATGTAGACCATGGCCCCGGCGCCCAGTGGATGGTGCAGATGGTGGGCGCCCGCGCGGGCCGCCCACAGGGCGTGCAGCCCCGCCGCACCGAACACCACCGCGTAGACGGGCCACGCCCACGAGGGCGGTGTGAAGACCGCCGCCGGTACGGCCATCGCCGCCATGCCGAAGCCCATCAGCGCCTCGCCGCCCGCGGCACGGCGCTGCTCCTCGACGCTGCTGCGCATCCGCAGCAGGCAGTAGGTGCCGGTCGCCGCGCAGAGCGCGACCAGCAGCCAGCCGGACGCCGTCGGTCCGTGCACGCGAACCTCCCCCTGGGGCCGCCCCCGCCGCACGGGTGGTCCCGCTCCACGGTCGGTCAAGGCATGCCCGCGCTCGAAGGTGTGCACGCGAGCGCACAGGGGTACACGGGGGGCATTCGGGGGAGCATCGCAGGTCATGAAGATATTTTACGAGTAAAAGGTCTGGTAATCTTATACGTCATGAGCAGTGCGACCCCCCGTCCCGCCCCCAAAACAGAGCCGGCGCCGAAGCGTCGACGGTTCCCACTGATCGACGTGCTGCGCGTCGGGCGGCCCTCCAACATCTGGTTCAAACCCGCCTTCAGCGTGGTGGTCGCGGTCGCACCGCCCACCCTGACCCTGGTCGCCCTAGGCCGGCTCGACCTCGCGGTCTACACCATGGCCGGTTCCCTGTGTGCCCTCTACGCCCACAATCGTCCGTACGCCGCCCGCGCCAAGGCGCTCGCGGGAGTGGGGCTCGGCATGGTCGGGGGCCTTGCCGTTGCCCTGGTCGCCGCCTCGCTCACCAGCAACGCCGTGATCCTGGTCACCATCGGCGCCCTGCTGGCCGCCGCACAGAAGGTGCTGTGCGACGTCACGCGCATCGGCCCGCCCAGCAACGTGATCCTCACCTTCGTCAGCTCCGCCTCGCTGTTCGTCCCCCAGACCCTCGGACAGGTCCCCGGCCATATCGCACTGGCCGCGGTGGCCGGGGTCTGGGCCTGGCTGGTCGGCATGGCGCCCGTACTGGTCCGGCCGCACGGCCCCGAGCGCCGCGCCACCGCCGACGCCCTGAACGCCACCGCCGCGTACGTCGATACCGGCGGCACCGGCGACGGCCACGCGCGGGCCCGTGCCTCCGCCTACGCCGCCGTGCAGGCCGCCTGGCAGTGTCTGCTCCTCACCGGGCCCCGCTCCGTCGCCACCCGCCGGGCCCTCGAACGGCTGGTCATCCGCGCCGAGATCGCGCTCGCCGCGCCGGCCGAAGCCGACCCCGCGCGGCTGCGCGCCCAGGCCCGCGAGCTGCGCAGCGCAGGCCGTGTCCCGGGCGCCGACGCCCCCCGCTCGGAGGCCGACGAACTCCTCGGTGTGACCGCCGAGCGCGCCGTCCCCCCTCGCTCGCTGTGGTCCCGGCTGGGACCGCTCACCCCCATCGCCGTACGCACCGCCCTCGGCTGCGGCCTCGCCGGATACGCCTCCCTCGCCCTCGGCGTCGGGCGGCCCTACTGGGCCCTGACCACAGCCGCCGCGCTCTACCAGGCCAACATCACCCTCACCTGGAGCAGGACCGTGCAGCGGGTCGTCGGCAACCTCGTCGGCGTGCTGCTCTTCGCGGCCATCGCCCCGATCGCCAACCTCGGACCGCTCGCCCTCGTCCTGTGCTGCCTCCTCTTCAACTTCGGTGCCGAGGCGCTCATCGGCCGCAACTACTGGCTCGGCAGCGTCTGTGTGACCCCGCTGGCCCTGCTCGTCACCGAGTTCCCCGGTTACCAGGCGACCGGCTCCCTGATCACCGGCCGTGTGGTGGACACCCTCGTCGGCGCACTGGTCGGCTTCGCCGCCGCCCTGGCCGTCACCAACCGGCGGGCGGGCAACCGCGTCGCGACGGCGCTCACCACGGCGGGCCTCCGGCGCGAACACGCGGCCCGGCTCCTGGCCGACCCGCAGGCCGACCCCACCGCCCTGGAGACCGCCAGGCGCGGCCTGGCCGCCGCCCTTGTCGACCTGCGGGCCACCGCCGACGCGGCCGCGGGCGAATGGTGGCTTCGCACGCTGCCGCAGGAGGGGGTCGTGCTCGCCGAGCAGGCGGGACACCGTACGCTCGCGGCGACGGTACGACGCCAGGGCCTGGCGGCCGGCTCCGGCGAGGAGACGAACCAGGGCGCGGGCACAGGCACGAACCCGGGCACAGGTTCAGGCATGAGTCCGGGTGCCGGCACGAAGGCGGGCACCGGCACCGGCAAGGGCACGAACGACGACACGGGCAACGACACGGAGGACGTACGGCCATGAGGGCGACCGAACGACCCCCGGCCGACGGAGGACATCCCGCCGAAGGGGCCCACCGGGCCGACGGGGGACCCCCGGCGGACGAGGCTCCCCCGGTCGGCGCGAGAGTCCCCACCGGCGAAGGCACATCGGTGACCGGCCAGGACACCGTCGCAGAGGTGGTCCGGCAGTGGCGGGCGGTGTACCCCGGCCTCGACACCGGGCCCATGGAGATCATCGGGCGCGTCAACCGCTGCGCCGCCCTGCTCCAACAGGCCGAGGACGCCCCGCTCGGCCGGGCCGGACTGACCCGCCCCGAGTTCGACCTGCTCGGCGCGCTGCGCCGCACCGGTCGCGAACTGACCCCGGGCGAACTGGCGCGCGAGACCTTCTCCTCGGGCGCCGCCGTCACCAAGCGCCTCAAGCAGCTCTCCGCGCACGGCCTGGTGGAGCGCCGCGGTGACCCCCGCGACCGCCGAGTGGCCCGGGTCCGCCTGACCGACGCCGGGCGGGACGCGGTCGACAGGGTGATGCCCGCGCAGCTCGCCTACGAGAGTGCCGTGCTGTCCGGCCTGGACGGACCGGCGCTCGGCGAGCTGGCCTCGCTGCTCGCCGAGCTGCTGGGCCGGCTGGAAGGACGCCTGGGCGCCCCGCGGACGTGACGGACCCCGGCCGTCGGGATTGCCCGTACCCGGTCTCAGATCCCCGGCCGGTACCGCAGCGGATGGTCGGCCGGGATCTCCACGAGGACGATCGGCGTGCCGTCCGGGTCGGCGATCCACATCTCGATCAGGCCCCACGGCTCCTTCACCGGCGGCCGGACGATCTCGACGCCCTTGTCCTTCAGCTCCCCGTGGACTGCCGTCACGTCCGCCACCTGGAGCCACAGCCTCACCGCGGGGTCCGCCGTGTCCGCCGGGGTGTCGGACCGGCCGGACAGCTCCAGGAAACCGCCGCCGAGGAAGTAGACCGTGCCGCGCTCCGGGCCGGTGGCGAACTCGCGGTACACCGCGAGGCCCAACTGCTCGCCGTAGAAGACGCGGGAGCGCTCGGGATCGGTGGGACGAAGGAGGATCCGGCTGCCCAGTACATGCACCATGCGGCCGAGCGTAGCGGCCGGGATAACCTCGTCCGTGGCCGAGCCACGCCGACAACCGGTACAGCCGGCGCATTTGCGGACTGCGTGCCGCGGTCTGCGGACGACCTGAGCGAAGAACTTGAGCGAAGAAGCGGAGAAGGGCCCCATGGAATCCGTCACCGAGAGCGCACTCACCTTCCGTGACGCCACCGACGCCGATGTGGACGGTCTCGTCGCGCTGATCGAGTCGGCGTACCGGGGTGACCCCAGCCGGGCCGGGTGGACCACCGAGGCCGGCATCCTCCAGGGGCAGCGGACCGACCCGGAAGGCGTGCGGGAGGTCGTCAAGTCGCCGGACAGCCGGCTGCTGACAGTGGAGCGCGAGGGCCGGATCGTCGCCTGCTGTCAGCTCGAGCACCGCGGTGACCACGCCTACTTCGGCATGTTCGCGGTCAGCCCCGGGCTCCAGGGTGCCGGGCTCGGAAAGACGATCATCGCTCACGCCGAGCGGCAGGTGCGGGACACCTGGGGCGCACACGAGATGCACATGACCGTGATCACGGTGCGCGAGGACCTGATCGCCTGGTACGAGCGGCGCGGTTACCGCCGTACGGGCAGGACGACTCCCTTCCCGTACGGCGACGAGCGGTTCGGCATTCCGCTCCGCGCCGACCTGCAGTTCGAGCTGCTGGTCAAGGAACTGTCCTGACGGCCGAACGCACGGTCCCGGCTGCCGCTGGACGTGGCCCTGGGCGGAGCCGGCCCGACTGTCACGCGGTGAAGCGGCCGGTGCGTTTGATCTCCGGGTAGTCGGTGGTCGCGCCGTCGAGCCCGAGGGCCCGGACCAGTCTGAGGTGGTCCTGCGTGTTCACCACCCAGCCGATGATCCTCAGGTCCGCCTTGCGGGCCTGCTCGACGATCTCCAGGGTGAGGCGGCGGATGTTCAGGCAGACGGTCGACGCGCCGACGCCGACCGCCCGCTTCACCACATCCGGGCTGTAGAGGCTCGCGATGAGGGCGGTGCGTACCCCGGGCACCAGACGGGCGATCTCGGCGATCGCGTCGTCGTGGAACGAGGACACCTCGATCCGGCCCGCCAGATTCCGCCGGTTCATCACCTCGGCCAGGGTCCTGGCCGCCTGCACGTCCTTGATCTCGGCCTGCAACGGTGCGTGGACGGCGTCCAGCACCTCCTCGAAGACGGGGACGCGCTCGCCGCGTCCGGCGTCCAGGGCGCGCAGTTCGGCGACGGTCCGGTCGGCGATCGGGCCTGTGCCGTCCGTCGTGCGGTCCAGGTCCGTGTCGTGCATGACGACGAGCGCGCCGTCCTTGCTCAGATGCAGATCGAGTTCGATGACGTCGAGACCGGCCTCCTGGGCGGCGACGAAGGACCGGAGGGTGTTCTCGGGCTCGACACCCATGACTCCGCGGTGACCGATGGTGAGGAAGTTCAAGATGCGACTCGCTTCCGTCGACGGCGACGCGGGACCGCGTCCCTGCGGCCCTCCTGGACCGTATCGCCTATGCCCGCCCCGTCCAGATGCTGAACATCGAAGTCGAAGAGTGTCACTCAGTCGCGTGATGGACAGGAAAAAGTGCGGTGACAGTCAGGGTGGCGCAGGATAATTTACGGAAGTGTCCCTTGCTGGGAGAAACCTCGTATGTATACGGTCGGCGTACGCAGTTTCTTCGCTGGAGGATGGGATATGACGGAAATTCTTGTGCAGGTGGGTACGGAGGGGGCCGTTCCTTCGGCGGCCAGGGTGGTCGAGCACCCGGCGTGGCCCGCGCTCAAGGATGCCGTGGAGCGGATCAGACCCTGGCAGGCGAAGGACGGATCGATCGACCTCGATGCCGAGGGAGCCCCGGCCCGCGCCGAGGCCGAGTTCGAGGTGCGCCGGGTGGTCGACGCGCTCGACGAGCTGTCCCCGCTGCTCCCGCACGACCGCGCCTATCACGAGGCCCTGGCGAAGGATCTGACCCGCTGGGCCGAGGGCGGCTTCGAGGTGCCCGACTTCCTGGACTCGCTGCTGGCCTTCCACCCGGCCGCGCGCCGCGAGGACGGCCTCCAGCACCTGGTCGTCTTCCCGATGTACACGCAGAACGGCAATCCGGACCGCAATCTCGAGGCGGTCGTGCTGCGCATGGTCTGGCCCGACTGGCTGGCCGAGCTGGAGCGCACCCGCTACGACAACCCGCTGTTCTGCGGCATCTCGTTCGAGGACTTCACCGCGGGCTACGACACCAACTCCGCGGTGCTCTTCCCCGAGACCATCGCCGTGCGCGAGGCCCCCGAGCGGTTCACCTGGGGCGGCATCTTCTGCGACCGCGAGGCCGCCCGCTTCCGCAGGGTGTCCGCCGCCGCCGTCGACCTCCTGGGACTGGAGCTGCCCGACGACGTCGCCGCGCTGGTGCACGACCAGAAGCGCTGCGAGGAGGCGTTCGTCCTGTGGGACATGGTGCACGACCGCACCCACAGCCACGGCGACCTGCCCTTCGACCCGTTCATGATCAAGCAGCGCCAGCCGTTCTGGATGTACGGCCTGGAGGAGCTGCGCTGCGACCTCACGGCCTTCAAGGAGGCCGTGAAGCTCGCCGGCGACGGCGTCCCGCAGGCCCGTGACGTGCAGGTCGCGGTGCTGTTCGACCGCATGTTCCGCTTCCCGGTCACCGGCGAGCGGGTCCGCAACTACGACGGCCTCGGCGGCCAACTGCTCTTCGCCTACCTGCACCAGCACGACGTCGTCCGTTGGACCGACAACAAGCTCACCATCGACTGGGACCGTGCCCCGCAGGTCACCAACCAGCTGTGCGCCGAGATCGAGACGCTGTACCGCGACGGCATCGACCGCCCCAAGCTCGTCCACTGGTTCGCCGGGTACGAGCTGGTCTCCCGCTATCTCTCCCCGCACCCGGGATCCAAGTGGGCCAAGGGTCCCGACGCCCTGGACCTGACGCAGCCGCCGCGCAAACTCGTCGATGACGTGCTCCCGGACGAGTTTCCGCTGAGCATGTTCTATGAGGCACTGTCCAAGAAGCTGAAGAACGTGATCGCCTCGACCAGGGGCATCACGGCGGACAGCACCGAGCGGATCGCCGCGTGAGCGATCTCGTTCACACCACTGTTCAGGAGGCGAGGACCATGGGGAACGGGGCGCTCGACGGTGCGGTGATCGCGGTGGCCGGCGCGGGGGGACCCGCGGGGCGGGCGACACTGCTCAGGCTGGCCGAGGCGGGGGCGACCGTCGTCGGCTCCGACAACGACCCGGAGCGGTTGGCGGAGGCCGTGGACGCGGCGCGCTACGCGCACGGCGGCTCCACCGTCACCGGTGACACGGTCGACCTGCTCGACCTGGACTCCACCCGCGAGTGGGCCGCGCGTACCGAGAGGGAGTTCGGCCGGGTCGACGGCCTGGTCCATCTTGTCGGCGGCTGGCGCGGCAGCGAGACCTTCACCAAGACCAGCCTGGACGACTGGGACCTGTTGGAACTGCTGCTGGTGCGCACCGTGCTGCACACCTCCCTCGCCTTCCACGAGGGGCTGCAGCGCAGCGACCGAGGCCGGTACGTCCTGATCAGCGCGGCCGGCGCCAGCAAGCCCACCGCGGGCAACGCCGCCTACGCGGCCGCCAAGGCCGCCGCCGAGGCGTGGACGCTGGCCATGGGCGACTACTTCCGCAAGGCGGGGGGCGAGCAGGGGCCGACATCGGCGGCTGTGATCCTGGTGGTGAAGGCGTTGGTGCACGACGCGATGCGCGCCGACCGCCCCAACGCGAAGTTCGCGGGCTTCACGGACGTCAAGGATCTCGCCGAGGCGATCGCCGGCGTCTGGGACAAGCCCGCCGCGGAGTTGAACGGAAACCGTCTGTGGCTGACCGAGAAGCCGTGAATCCACCCCGCACCGACGCGCGCCGCCATCACGACCCGGACATCCGCGGCTTCGCCAGCGACAACTACGCCGGAGCCCACCCGGAGGTGCTCGCCGCCCTGGCCCTGGCCAACGGCGGGCATCAGGTCGCATACGGCGAGGACGCGTACACGGAGAACCTCCAGCAGGTGATCCGCAGCCACTTCGGCCCCACCGCCGAGGCCTTCCCGGTCTTCAACGGCACCGGCGCCAACGTCGTCGCACTCCAGGCGGTCACCGACCGCTGGGGCGCCGTGATCTGCGCCGAGAGCGCGCACATCAACGTCGACGAGGGCGGGGCACCGGAACGCGTCGGCGGGATCAAGCTCCTCACCGTGCCCACCCCCGACGGCAAGCTCACCCCCGAGCTGATCGACCGGCAGGCGTACGGCTGGGAGGACGAGCACCGTGCGATGCCGCAGGTGGTGTCCATCGCCCAGGCCACCGAGCTGGGCACGGTGTACACGCCGGACGAGATGCGCGCCCTGTGCGAGCACGCGCACGCCCACGGGATGAAGGTACACGTCGACGGCTCCCGGCTGGCCAACGCCGCCGCCGCCCTGGACGTGCCGATGCGCACCTTCACCAACGCGGCCGGCGTCGACCTGCTCTCCCTGGGCGGCACCAAGAACGGTGCCCTGTTCGGCGAGGCGGTCGTGGTGCTGAACCAGGACGCCGTCAGCCACATGAAGCACCTGCGCAAGCTGTCCATGCAGCTCGCGTCCAAGATGCGCTTCGTCTCGGTGCAGTTGGAGGCCCTGCTCGCGCGGGACCTGTGGCTGCGCAACGCCCGGCACGCCAACGAGATGGCCCAGCGCCTCGCCGAGGGCGTGCGCGCCGTGCACGGCGTGGAGATCCTTCACCCGGTCCAGGCCAACGCCGTCTTCGCCCGCCTGCCGCACGCCGTGACCGAGCGCCTGCAGAAGCGCTTCCGCTTCTAC
Source organism: Streptomyces chlorus (assembly GCF_042655885.1). NCBI lineage: Bacteria > Bacillati > Actinomycetota > Actinomycetes > Kitasatosporales > Streptomycetaceae > Streptomyces > Streptomyces chlorus. Next base: position 78,343 of record NZ_JBHSOA010000035.1, on the reverse strand, counting down.
TTCTGGGACGAGGCCGCGGGCGACGTCCGCTGGATGTGCGCCTTCGACACCACCGAGGACGACGTGGACACGTTCGTGGCGGCCCTCAAGGAGGAGATGGCCCGCTAGCGGCCGTCGCGCAGTCAAAATTTTCGCATAGGTATGCAGTCAATCGAAAATTCATTGAACTTCGGTTGGGTGCATACCTATGCTCCATTGGTATGCAGACCATCCAGGAAATCCCGGATCTCTCCGCCTATCTGGCTGTCGATGAGACGATCGACCACCGCCACCGCCACCGCCACCGCCTGGTCCGCGAGACTGCCGCCAGGCTCGCGGCCGGAGCAGCCGACTCGTATGAGTATGCGCGGACGGCCTTCGAGTTCGTGCGCGACACCATCCCGCACTCACAGGACTCCGGCGATCCCCGCGTCACCTGGCGGGCCTCCGACGTCCTGGAGCAGCGCACCGGGATCTGCTACGCCAAGGCCCACGCGCTGGCCGCATTGCTGCGGGCCGAGGACATTCCGACCGCGCTGTGCTATCAGAACCTCGGGGTGCTGCACGGTCTGGTCGCCGTGCGGTTCGCCGGTGCCTGGCACCGGCAGGACCCCCGGGGCAACGGGCCGGGAGCCGACGCCCGCTTCTCCCTGGACGGCGAGCGACTGGCCTTCACGCCCGATCCGGCCGCCGGTGAGACGGATTACCCGCTTCTGTATGCCGCACCGCATCCCGTCGTGCTGAACGTGCTCAAGGCCGCGCGGGACCGCCCGCACCTGTGGCGGGCGCTCCCCACCGCGCTGCCGGACCGCGCCGGATCATGACGCGCACGCCGACGGCGGCTCAGCGCGCCTCGGCCGCGCGGACCTGCTCCGGGGTCGGCGCCGTGCCGCCGAGGTGGGCCGGCATCCACCAGGTGTCGTCCTGGCCCTTGGGGCGCACCGGGTAGGCGCGCTGCGCGGCCTCCAGCAGTTCCTGTACCCGCCCCCGCAGCTGCCGGGTGATCGCGCCCGCGTACTTGTCCCTGGACGCCTCGATCGCCTCGCCGACGCGCATGGTGATCGGGGTGTGGCTGCGCTTGAAGTTGCGGGGGTGTCCCTTGGTCCACAGCCGTTGGGTGCCCCACACCGCCATCGGGATCAGCGGTACGCCCGCCTCCTGCGCCATGCGCGCGGCACCCGACTTGAAGCTCTTCAGCGTGAAGGACTGGGAGATCGTCGCCTCCGGGAAGACACCCACGATCTCGCCCGACCGCAGCGAGGCGAGCGCGTGCGCGTACGCCGCGTCGCCCTGATTGCGGTCCACGGGGATGTGCCTCATTCCGCGCATCAGCGGACCCGAGATCTTGTGCCGGAACACGGCGTCCTTCGCCATGAAGCGCACGAGCCGCTTCTGCGGCAGCGCCGCGAGGCCGTTGAAGACGAAGTCCAGGTAGCTGATGTGGTTGCTCACCAGTACGGCGCCGCCCGTACGCGGGATGTTCTCCGAACCCCGGCAGTCGATCTTGAGGTCCCACGCCTTGAACAGAGTCTGGGCGAAACCGATCACGGGACGGTAGACGAGTTCTGCCATGGGTGCGGTGGAACCCTTCCTGCTCTGCCTGGGAAGGGGGACTCCCAGCCGAAGTTACGCAGCCGTAGGTTTACGGCTTGTCGCTGATGGTGCCCCAAGAACGACCGACGGACCAGCCCCGGCGCCTGCCTGCGGCGAGATTCTTGTCACGTCCACTCCCCTGATCCACCTCGGACTTTTGCGTCGCCATTACCCCGTGCGCACCGTCATCCGCCGCAGGAGCAGGTACATCTCGCACCCCAGGCAGTAACCGAACAGGGCGTTGAGGAAGGCCGCCGCGAGCGCGGCGCCGATCGCGGCGAGGCCCAGCCAGTCGGGTCCGAGGGCGAAGCCGACGAGCCCGACGACGGTGAAGACCAGCCCCACCGCCTGCGCGAACCGCGGCGGTTCGGGAGCCTCGAAGTCCGTCGCCGGTCCGATCCGTGGCCGCAGGACACGCCGGAACAACCAGCCGTACGGCGAGCGGCCGACCCCGCCCGCCATGCCGCAGGCGAACGCCAGCGTCTGCCAGGCCAGCAGCCACACGTTCCCGGTGATCAGCACCACGGCCAGCACCACGGTCGTCACGGCAGCCCCGAAGCGGGGCCCTCTCACGTCGATGTCCATGGATCGAGCATTCCGCACGGGAAACCCGTGCGGGTGCCGGGAATCTTTGCGGTCTCGTGAATGCTTCGACAGATGAGGACCGGACTCATGGTGTGTGTGCTGGTGCTCGCGGCGGCGAGCGCCTTCGGAGTGCTGCAGCGGCGGCGGAGCGGGAGAATACGGGTGCGAGGGCGGGACGACGGCAAGCGGCTGAGGGCGGCGGAGCTCGGCGCGGACCTCGGTGAACGAGCCACCCTCGTCCAGTTCTCCAGCGCGTTCTGTGCGCCCTGCCGGGCGACCCGGAGGGTGCTCGGCGAGGTGGCCGGCCTGGTTCCCGGCGTGGCCCATGTGGAGATCGACGCCGAGGCCCACCTGGATCTCGTGCGCCGACTGGACATCCTCAAGACCCCCACTGTGCTGGTCCTCGACGCCGACGGCAGCGTCGTCCGGCGCGCCACCGGCCAGCCGCGCAAGGCCGATGTGATCGCCGCACTCGGCGAGGCCGTATGACGGAGTGGGCCGCCCGCTCCTCTTTTTTCACCACCGGGGATGTTTCCACGCCCTGCGTGACCGGCTCCGGGGCGACTGCTGCTGCGTGCCGATCGAGTTCCGGTTACGCTGCGTTGCGAAGGTCACAGTTCAAAGCGCTTGCTCAGCGGGAACGAACTGGTTGTACTGGCGAGTAATATTTCGCTCGGAAACGTGGATCGCCCCGATCGGGAACGGCCGTTTGAGGCGCCTATGCTGCCTGAAGGCAGGCAGCCAGAAATGACGATTGCAGTAGGAGAGCCGGCGTGAGCTTGAGGATCGTTGTCACAGTGAAGTACGTGCCCGACGCCACCGGCGACCGGCACTTCGCCGATGACCTGACCGTCGACCGCGACGATGTGGACGGTCTGCTCTCCGAGCTGGACGAGTACGCGGTCGAGCAGGCGCTGCAGATTGCGGGGAACTCCGACGACGACGTGGAGATCACCGTGTTGACGGTGGGCCCCGAGGACGCCAAGGACGCGCTGCGCAAGGCGCTGTCCATGGGCGCGGACAAGGCGATCCACGTCGAGGACGACGACCTGCACGGCACCGACGCGCTCGGCACCTCCCTGGTGCTGGCCAAGGCGATCGAGAAGGCCGGCTACGACCTGGTCGTCTCCGGCATGGCCTCCACCGACGGCGTCATGGGTGTGGTGCCGGCGCTGCTCGCGGAGCGCCTGGGCGTGCCGCAGGTGACGCTGCTCTCCGAGGTCTCCCTCGAGGACGGCACGGTGTCGGGCCGCCGGGACGGCGACGCCGCGTCCGAGCGGCTCGAGGCGTCGCTGCCGGCGGTGGTGTCGGTCACCGACCAGTCGGGCGAGGCGCGTTACCCGTCCTTCAAGGGCATCATGGCGGCGAAGAAGAAGCCGGTTCAGTCCTGGGACCTGTCCGACCTCGGCCTCGAGGCCGACGAGGTCGGCCTGCAGGGCGCCTGGAGTGTGGTCGACTCCGCGACCGAGCGCCCGGCCCGCACCGCGGGCACGATCGTCAAGGACGAGGGCGAGGGCGGCAAGCAGCTTGCCGAGTTCCTCGCGAGCCAGAAGTTCATCTGAGCCCCGGGGCTCAACTCGCTTCCCGCCCCTCACACTTCGCAAGCAGGAGAGAAGAAGTCCCATGGCTGAAGTTCTCGTCTACGTCGACCACGTGGACGGCGCCGTCCGCAAGCCGACCCTGGAGCTTTTGACGCTGGCCCGCCGCATCGGCGAGCCGGTCGCCGTCGCGCTGGGGGCGGGTGCCGCCGGCACCGCCGCCACGCTGGCCGAGCACGGCGCGGCGCGGGTCCTGACCCACGAGGCCGCCGAGTACGCCGACTACCTGGTCGTACCGAAGGTGGACGCCCTGCAGGCCGCCCACGAGCAGGTGTCCCCGGCCGCCGTTCTCGTCCCCTCCTCCACCGAGGGCAAGGAGATCGCCGCCCGCCTCGCGCTGCGCCTGGGCTCCGGCCTCATCACCGACGCCGTCGACCTGGAGGCCGGCGAGGCGGGCCCGGTGGCCACGCAGTCGGTGTTCGCCGCCGGCTACACCACCAAGTCCCGTGTCTGCCGGGGCACCCCGGTCATCACCGTCAAGCCGAACTCGGCCGCGGTGGAGCCGGCCCCGGCCGCCGGCGCGGTCGAGGCGCTGTCCGTGACCTTCTCCGAGCAGGCGAGGGGCACCAAGGTCACCGGCCGCACCCCGCGCGAGTCGAGTGGCCGCCCCGAGCTGACCGAGGCCGCGATCGTGGTCTCCGGTGGCCGTGGCGTGGGCGGCGCGGAGAGCTTCGCGGTCATCGAGGCGCTCGCCGACTCCCTCGGCGCGGCCGTCGGTGCCTCGCGTGCCGCGGTCGACGCCGGCTGGTACCCGCACACCAACCAGGTCGGCCAGACCGGCAAGAGCGTGTCGCCGCAGCTGTACATCGCCTCCGGCATCTCCGGTGCGATCCAGCACCGCGCGGGCATGCAGACCTCGAAGACGATCGTGGCGGTCAACAAGGACGCCGAGGCCCCGATCTTCGACCTGGTCGACTACGGCGTCGTCGGCGACCTGTTCGACGTCGTCCCGCAGCTCACCGAGGAGATCAACACCCGCAAGGGCTGATCCCTTCCCGGCCGTACAAGGCCACCGGGCTCCTACGACCTCGTCCGACGCGGTCGTAGGAGCCTTCGCCTGTTCAGGAACGGGGCTGCCCCGGCTGTCCGAGGGTGAGCGACGCCTGCACCGGCAGATGGTCGCTCGGGAACCGGCCGTCCTGCGCGAAGATGTTGACCGACGCCCGGTGCACCCTGACGCCGGGCGTGGCCAGGACCCAGTCGATACGGGCACCGCCCGGCACCGGCGGTTCGTACCCGTGGAACGTCCCGTACGCCTCGCCCCGCTCGGCCGCCGCGTCCCAGGTGTCGACGAGACCGGCGCCCAGCACCGTGTCGTACACCGGGTTCCCGTGGGCGGCGACGTTGAAGTCCCCCGTCACGATCACGGGCAGGGAGCGGGCCAGCCCGGTGACGCGCTCGGCGATCAGGGCGGCGGCCCGCTCGCGCGCGTACTGGCTCGCGTTGTCCAGGTGGGTGTTGAGCACGTAGAACTCCCGGTCACCGGCGCGCAGATCGCGGAAGCGGACCCAGGTGACCATGCGGATGTGGGCGTTGCCCCAGGTGTTCGAGGCGATCAGGTACGGCGTGTCGGAGAGCCAGAAGTGGTCGTACTCCAGGGGGGCGAGCCGGCGGGTGTCGTAGAGGATCCCCATGAACTCGTCGAGGCTGCCGCCCGCCCGGCCGGTGCCGATCCAGTCGTAGGACGACCCCAGGTCCGCCTCGATGTCGCGCAGTTGCTGGTGGAGGCCCTCCTGGGTGCCGATGACGTGCGGCCGCTCGCGGCGCAGCAGTCGGCGCATCACGGGTCTGCGGGCGGCCCAGCTGTGGGGCTCCACCGTACTGGCGAAGCGCAGGTTGAACGACATGACCTCGAGCGGCCCGCCCGGGCGTTCCTGGCGTTCCTGTGCCGAGGCGGGCTCGGGAGGCAGTGCTGTACTGGAGAGCGGAAGGGCGACGGAGGCGGCGAGCGCGGTCTTCAGTCCCAGGCGGCGCGTGACTCGGCTGTGGTTCGGCACAGGAGCTCCTTCGCTGGTGCTGCGCGGCGGTGTCCGGGCGAGCCGGACGTACGTCGGTGTGCGGGGTGGTGCGGTGCCGGGCGGTGCGTGGTTCCGTGTCAGACGGTGCCAGATGGACGTGAACATGCCGAGATGGCGGAGTGGATCGAGATGCAAGAGGGGCATGAGGTGGTGTTGACCGGCGCGAAGGCCGCCCGATAACTTCATTCAACGGATTGTTGATTCCGTATCGCGGAAAGTGTGGGGCGGGCGTGTTGCGGGGCGTGAAGGATCTGGAGGGCGTGGAATGAGCCAGGGCCGACAGGAGCAGGTGGCCACGAGTATCGCGGGTGCCGTCGGCGCGGAGATCAGCGCCTTCCTGGCGCCGGTCGACGCCGAGCTGGAGCGCCGCTACCCCGGAGACCCCGGCACCCGTCAGCCCGTCCACACCGTCTACGTCCCCGGCGACGTCTTCACCGCCGGTACCCTCCGCTCCTGGGGCGATCAGGCCCTGGCCGCTCTCGACGAACACGCTCCGGACGCCGCCTCGTTCGCCGCCGCCGTCGGGATGGACCCCGCCCTGGCCGAGGCGGTGTACGGCCGCGTCCGCGCCAAGCTGGAGCGCGAACCCGTGGAAGACCTGCGCGTCGACTTCGAGGACGGCTACGGCAACCGCCCCGACGCCGAGGAGGACGAGACCGCCGCCCGCGCCGCGCGGCGGATCGCCGAGGCGCACCGGGACGGCACGGCGGCCCCGTACGCGGGCATCCGGATGAAGTGCATGGAGGCCGCGGTGCGCGACCGGGGCATCCGCACCCTCGACATCTTTCTCACCGGCCTGGCCGAGGCCGGCCCGCTGCCCGGAGGGCTGGTGCTGACGCTGCCCAAGGTCACCTCTCCCGAGCAGGTCACCGCCATGGTGCGGCTTCTGGAGGCATTCGAGAGGGCGCGCGGGCTGGAACCCGGCCGACTCGGCTTCGAAATCCAGATCGAGACCAGCCAGGCCATTCTCGCCGCCGACGGCACCGCCACCGTCGCCCGGATGATCCAGGCCGCCGAAGGGCGTGCCACAGGGCTGCACTACGGCACCTTCGACTACAGCGCCTGCCTCGGAATCTCCGCCGCCCACCAGGCCGGTGACCACCCGGCCGCCGACCACGCCAAGGCCGTCATGCAGGTCGCCGCCGCGGGCACCGGCGTACGCGTCTCGGACGGCTCCACCAACGTCCTGCCCGTCGGCCCGACCGCACAGGTCCACGCCGCCTGGCGGCTGCACCACGGCCTCACCCGCCGGGCCCTGGCCCGCGCCTACTACCAGGGCTGGGACATGCACCCCGGGCATCTGCCCACCCGCTACGCGGCCGTCTTCGCCTTCTACCGCGAGAGCTTCGAACAGGCCGCCGCCCGGCTCGCCCGGTACACCGCCCGGACCGCAGGCGACGTCATGGACGAGCCCGCCACCGCCAAGGCCCTCGCCGGCCACCTGCTGCGCGGCCTGGACTGCGGCGCCCTGGACCACGCCGAGGTGGCGCGGGCGACCGGTCTCACCCGCACCGACCTGGAGGGCTTCGCGTCCCCGCGCCGCGGTGACCCGAAGGCCTCCGCACCGTAGCCGCCACCTCTGCGAAACAGTCGTGCGGGAGCCGCGTTCCGCGATGCTCCATGGTGACCGGCGCGTTCGCGTCGGCTACGTGAGGGGCGGCGGCAACGACAGGCCGGTGCCCGGACTTCCCGTCCACCGGGACCGTACGTACCGCTCCAGACCCGACGCCGTCACCAGACGCTCCTCGGCGAAGACCCGGGTGCCCCGCGCGCAGAGCGCCGGGTCGGCGCGGGCCCGCGCGCTGAACTGTTCGGCGGAGACGCCGAACAGTTCCCTCAATGCCCTTGAACGCAGCAGGAGTTCGGTGAGCAGCGGACGTTGGCCGGGGTGGCCGCGTGGGGCCCGGGTGCCGTCGTGGAGGACGCCGTGCCGGTTGACGTACGCGTGGCTGCCGGGGAGCGCGGTACCGTCGGGGAGTTCGATGCGGACGGCGGGTGAGGGCAGCCAGACGCGGTCGTAGTTGCCGTCCGGCAGGGGTACGCCCTCGCTCGCGTCGATCACCGCGAGCTGCTCGGCGTCGAGCCAGATGACGAACAACTCCCTTACTGTTCCCGGGGCGTCGACCGGTGACGCGGACACATATCCCATGCGGCTCACATGCGCCGAGACACCCACGTCGACGCCGCTCACCCGGGCCCGCACCATGGGGATGGGTGAGGAGACCCCGAACTCATCCATCTTGTACCGCAGTTGGCCGGGGGAGGCGTTGGACCCGACGGCCAGGACGGGCACCCGGTCCTCGTGGACCAGGCGGTCCAGCGGCAGCAGCCGGTCCCCGTCCAGCAGCCCCGACTCCCGCGGCCACGAACCCGGGTACCGCAACGGATGCTCGCGCGGCGCCTCGGCCAGGCCCAGCGCCCGCAGCGTACGGTCCGCGTCCTTCGTGTGGTGTGCGCGGTCACTTGAGCAACGGGAGCGGTCACCCGCGTGGCGTGCGCCGTCCGTTCGGATCCTCGTGGACACGGGGGCTCAGTCCGCCGGGGGCAGCTCGCCCGAGCCGCGCGTGATCAGCTTGGTCGGCAGCTCGATCCGCTCGGGGGCGAGCAGGGTGCCGTCCAGCTGGCGGAAGAGGCGTTCGGCGGCGGTCCGGCCGAGGGCCGCGGAGTCCTGGGCGACGACCGTGAGCCCAGGCCGGAGCAGATCGGCGAGCTCGATGTCGTCGAAGCCGACGAGCGCGACAGGGCGGGACCGCTCGCTCAGGACCCGGATCACGGTGACCGTCACCCGGTTGTTGCCCGTGAAGACAGCCGTGACCGGATCAGGGCGGGACAGCATCTCCTCGGTGGCCCGGCGCACCCGCTCGGGGTCGGTGACCCCCAGGGACATCCAGGCGTCCTCCACCGGTATGCCCGCGTCCTCCATGGCGGTACGGTAGCCGCGCAACCGCTCGGACGCGGTGTGGATGCCGGGCATGTCACCGATGAAACCGATCCTGCGGTGCCCGTGGGCGATGAGATGGGCCACGCCGTCACGGGCGCCGCCATAGTTGTCCGACACGACGACGTCGGCGTCTATCCGGCCTGCCGGCCGGTCCACGAAGACCGTGGCGACACCCGCCTTGAGCTCCGGCTCGAGATACCGGTGGTCGTCACCGGCCGGAATCACCACCAGGCCGTCCACCCGGCGGGCGCACAGTGCCAGCACCAACTCCTGCTCGCGGTCGGCGTCCTCCGCGCTGGAACCGTTGATCAGCAGCGCGCCGTGTGCGCGGGCGACCTCCTCGACCGCCCGGCTCAGCGGACCGTAGAACGGGTCCGCGAGATCCTCCAGCACCAGGCCCACGCTGGCGGTACGGCCCTTGCGCAGCACTCGCGCGCTGTCGTTGCGGCGGAAACCGAGGGCCTCGATGGACTCCTGCACCCGGCGCTCCGTCTCCGGCGTGACCCCGGGTTCGCCGTTGACCACCCGGGAGACCGTCTTCAGGCCGACCCCGGCACGGGCCGCCACGTCCTTCATGGTCGGACGGTTGCCGTAACGGGACCCTGAGAGGCGGTGGGTGCGGTGGGGTGTCTCCGGCACGGTGCGGTGTCCTGTTCTGTCGACCACGGGCTGTGTGGATCCATGGGGTTGTATGAGGATGTGGCGTCGAGCATAGAGCCTGGACAACGTTGTCAGGCTCAGGGACACTGTCCACCGCGCATCCTGGCCCGCGAGCGATCGCGACATCGGGGTGCGGCTCGCCCCGTGTGTCGGTTCGTGGCCGCGCACGGGCTGTTTCAGCGCCTTTCTCATGGTTGACGGGGAGAACCGAGACTGATGCACACCGACCTCGTGGCAGCGCTCGACATCGGCGGCACCAAGATCGCCGGTGCGCTGGTGGACGGGCAGGGCCGAATACTGGTCCGGGCCCAGCGGCCGACGCCCGCCAAGGAGGACGGCGACACCGTGATGCGGGCGGTCGAGGCGGTGCTGGGCGAGCTCACCGCGTCCCCGCTGTGGGGGCACGCGAGCGCTGTCGGCATCGGCAGCGCGGGCCCCGTGGACGCCTCCGCGGGCACGGTGAGCCCGGTGAACGTGCCCGGCTGGCGTGATTACCCGCTGGTCGCCGGGGTCCGGGCGGCGACCGGTGGACTGCCCGTGGAACTGATCGGCGACGGTGTGGCGATCACAGCGGCCGAACACTGGCAGGGCGCCGCCCGCGGCCACGACAACGCGCTGTGCATGGTCGTCTCGACCGGGGTCGGCGGCGGACTCGTGCTGGGCGGCCGACTGCATCCCGGGCCGACCGGCAACACGGGGCACATCGGCCACATCAGTGTGGATCTCGACGGTGACCCGTGCCCGTGCGGCTCGCGCGGCTGTGTGGAGCGCATCGCGAGCGGGCCCAACATCGCCCGTCGGGCCCTGGCGAACGGCTGGCTCCCCGGACCGGACAGCGACACCTCCGCCGCCGCGGTGGCCACCGCCGCCCGCGCCGGGGACCCGGCGGCCGTGGCGTCGTTCGCGCGGGCCGCGCGGGCGCTGGCCGCCGGAATCGCGGCCACCGCGACGCTCGTCGAGATCGACATCGCCGTGGTCGGCGGGGGAGTGGGCAAGGCGGGCGAAGTCCTCTTCGCCCCCCTGCGCCAGGCCCTGACCGAGTACGCGACGCTGTCGTTCGTCCAGCGTCTCGTGGTGACACCGGCGCGGATGGGCACCGACGCCGGGCTGGTGGGCGCCGCGGCGGCTGCCCTGACGCGGCGGACGGACCCGGCGGCGGCGGGCGTCTGACCGCGGCCGGGGCACGGGTGCCCGCAGGAGCGTTCACGCGTCGTACGTGTCCGTGCGTGACCCCGGGGCGGCTTCGGCCGTTGAGCCCGGCATGAAGAAGCGCAGCATGCTTGCCATCGCCTCCCTGGCCACCGGTTTCGTCGTCGCGGCGGTCACTCCGTCGCACGCGCACGGTGAGGGCTTCGACGGCCTCCCCGTCGGCGACGCACTCAGCACCCTCGACCACACCGTCACCGACGACGGCCCGGCCGACGCGGCCGACGGCGACCGGGAGGCCAAGGGCTGACGGGCCCACCGCACCCCCCCCATGGCGTCGGCGCCTCCTTCCGAAAGGGGCACCGGCGCCGTTGGTGTGCGTTCTCAACTGGGGCTGGTTTCCGTGGCAGGGTGGAGCGGGCAAGCCACAGGGGGCCCAACAGAAGAGGGGGGAACCGTGATCGTCTGGATCAACGGTGCGTTCGGTGCGGGGAAGACCACGATCGCACGGGAACTGATCGAACTGATCCCGAACAGCGCGCTCTTCGACCCCGAGGTCGTCGGCGGGGCGCTCAGTCATCTGCTTCCGCCCAAACGCCTGGCCGAGGCCGGCGACTTCCAGGACCTTCCCATCTGGCGCCGGCTCGTGATCGACACGGCGGCGGCGATGCTCGCCGAACTCGGGGGGACCCTGGTCGTTCCCATGACCCTGCTGAGACAGGATTACCGCGACGAGATCTTCGGTGGCCTCGCGGCCCGCCGTATTCCGGTCCGGCATGTCCTCCTCGCTCCGGCGGAAACGATCCTGCGTGAGCGAATAGCGGGCCGGGAGGTTCCGCCGGACCTCCCGGACGGCGAGATACGGATCCGGCAGTGGTCCTACGACCACATCGAGCCGTACAAAGCCGCTCTGGCCTCCTGGCTCACCGCCGACGCCTATCCGGTCGGCACCGGCCCGCTGAGCCCGTACGACACCGCCGTCCGGATCGCCGAGGCGGTCGGCAGCGGCGAGGCGCCCGCCTGCGACATCGTGCAGACGCCCGAGCCGAGCGCCGAGACCGTAGCCGCCGGTGTCCTCCTCTTCGACGAGCGCGACAGAGTGCTGCTCGTCGACCCGACCTACAAGCCGGGCTGGGAGTTCCCCGGCGGGGTCGTCGAACCCGGTGAGGCGCCCGCGCGCGCGGGCATGCGCGAAGTCGCCGAGGAGACCGGCATCCGCCTCGACGACGTGCCGGCCCTGCTCGTCGTCGACTGGGAGCCGCCCGCGCCGCCCGCCTACGGCGGCCTGCGCCTGCTCTTCGACGGTGGCCGTCTCCACGCCGCCGATGCCGCGCGGCTGCTACTGCCCGGCCCCGAACTCCGCGACTGGCGCTTCGTCTCCGAAACGGAGGCCGCCGACATGCTGCCGCCGGTGCGCTACGAACGGCTCCGCCGCGCCCTGCGGGCACGGGAACGGGGGAAGGCGATGTATCTGGAAGCGGGGGTACCGGTCGGCTGACGTCCGGAACGCGGCCGGACCCCGCGCGGCCTGGCGCGGCCTGTTTCCGGTGCGACTGCGACGCCCGGCCCGGCACGTGGTTCCCCGGCCGGGCGTCGCACCGCAGCCGTGCCGCGCGGGCGGGATCAGCCCGTGGACTCGGCCGCGGACGCGTAGTTGCGCAGGAACAGTGCCTCCGTGACCGACAGCCGTTCCAGCTCGTCGGGTGAGACGCTCTCGTTGACCGCGTGGATCTGCGCCTCCGGCTCGCTCAGGCCGATGAGCAGGATCTCCGCCTGCGGGTAGAGGCCCGCGAGGGTGTTGCACAGCGGGATGGATCCGCCCTGCCCCGCGTAACTCATCTCCTGGCCCGGGTACGCGACCGCCATCGCGTCGGCCATGGCCCGGTAGGCCGGGCTGGTGGTGTCGGCGCGGAACGCCTGCCCCTGTCCGATGTGCTCGGTGCTCACCCGCGCACCCCACGGCGTGTGCGCCTCCAGGTGCGCCCGGAGCAGCGTGGTCGCCTCGGCCGCGTCGACACCCGGCGGCACGCGCAGGCTGATCAGTGCGCGGGCACTCGCCTGCACGGACGGGGTGGCGCCGACGACCGGCGGGCAGTCGATGCCGAGGACGGTGACGGCCGGGCGCGCCCAGATGCGGTCGGCGACCGTGCCGGAGCCGATCAGCTCCACGCCGTCGAGGACCTTGGCGTCCTTGCGGAACTGCTCGTCGTCGTACTGCAGCCCGTCCCAGGCGCTGTCGCCGGGCAGCCCGTCGACGGTCGTGCTGCCGTCCTCGGCGCGCAGCGAGTCCAGGACGCGGACCAGGGCGGCCAGGGCGTCCGGCGCGGCGCCGCCGAACTGGCCCGAGTGCAGGTTGCCTTCGAGTGTGTCGACACGCAGCCGCAGGAGCGTCATACCGCGAAGGGTGGCGGTCACCGTCGGCAGACCGGCGCGGAAATTGCCGCTGTCGCCGATGACGATGGTGTCGGCCGCCAGCAGTTCGGGGTGCTGCTCGGCGTACCGTTCCAGGCCGCCGGTGCCCTGCTCCTCCGAACCCTCGGCGATCACCTTGACGTTGACGGGAACGCCGCCGTCGGCCTTGAGCGCGCGCAGCGCCAGCAGGTGCATGATCACACCCCCCTTGCAGTCGGCGGCCCCGCGCCCGTACCAGCGGCCGTCCCGCTCGGTGAGCTCGAACGGCGGGGTGTCCCAGCCGGCCTCGTCCAGCGGCGGCTGCACGTCGTAGTGGGCGTACAGGAGCACCGTCCTGGCGCCCTCGGGGCCGGGAAGGAAGCCGTACACCGACTGGGTGCCGTCGGGGGTGTCGAGGAGGGCCACGTCCTGGAATCCCTCGGCCGTGAGCGCGTCCGCGACCCAGCGGGCGGCGCCTTCGCTCTCGCTGCGCGGGAACTGGCCGAAGTCCGCCACCGATTTGAAGGCCACCAGTTCGGCGAGCTCCTCCTTCGCCCTGGGCATCAGTGAGGCGACGGTCACGGCGACCGGATTCGACGACATGGGCACGCTCCTTGTGGGTGCGACGTTGTACGTGTGCGTACGTTCGTGGGCGAGGCGATCGTGGAGCACGGGTGAGGTCCGGTGTACGGGGCACCCATGCCGCACGATCCTCCCACAGCGGTTTCGAGTGATCGTCGCCGTAGTATGCGGTGGACAGATGGGGTACCCCCTGCTCGAGTGAAGCCGAGAGCACGGGGGAGGCAGGCGGCTGGATCGGGAGCAGTAGACCATCGTGAGCAGCGAGAACTCTTCGGCGGACGACGCGCGGCAGGTATGGGACGTCGTTGTGGTGGGCGCGGGGCCCGCGGGGGCCTCGGCCGCCTACGCGGCAGCGGTCGCGGGACGGCGCGTGCTGTTGCTGGAGAAGGCGGAACTGCCGCGCTACAAAACGTGCGGTGGCGGCATCATCGGCCCTTCGCGGGACTCCCTGCCGCCCGGCTTCGAGCTTCCGCTGAAGGACCGGGTGCACGCGGTGACGTTCTCGATCAACGGCCGCTTCCCCCGTACCCGCCGGTCCCGGCAGATGCTGTTCGGGCTGATCAACCGGCCCGAGTTCGACCACCAACTGGTGGAGCACGCGCAGAAGGCCGGCGCCGAGGTGCGCACCGGTGCCGCCGTGCAGCGGGTCGAGCAGCACGGCTCGGCGGTACCGGACCGCCGCACGGTCGCGCTTGTCCTGCAGGGCGGCGAGACCGTGCTCGCGCGGGCCGTGGTCGGCGCGGACGGCAGCGCCGGCCGCATAGGAGCACACGTCGGGGTCAAGGTGGCCCAGGTCGACCTGGGCCTGGAGGCGGAGATCCCGGTGCCGGACACCGTCGCCGAGGACTGGAAGGGGCGGGTACTCATCGACTGGGGCCCGATGCCCGGCAGTTACGGCTGGGTCTTCCCCAAGGGCGACACGCTGACCGTCGGCGTGATCTCCCAGCGTGGTGAAGGCGCCGCGACCAAGCGGTACTTGGAGGACTTCATCGGACGGCTCGGTCTCGCCGGCTTCGAACCGAGCATCTCCTCCGGCCACTTGACCCGGTGCCGGGCGGACGACTCTCCACTGTCGCGCGGACGGGTGCTCGTGTGCGGGGACGCCGCCGGGCTTCTGGAACCGTGGACCCGCGAGGGCATCTCCTTCGCGTTGCGCTCGGGCCGGCTGGCGGGGGAGTGGGCGGTGCGCATCGCCGAGGCCCACGATGCCGTGGACACACGCCGGCAGGCGCTGAACTACGCCTTCGCGGTCAAGGCGGGGCTCGGTACCGAGATGAGCGTGGGCAAGCGGATGCTGGCCGCGTTCGAGCGGCGCCCCGGGGTGTTCCACGCCGTCCTCACCGGCTTCCGCCCGGCCTGGAACGCCTTCCGGGACATCACCCGCGGTTCGACGACGCTCGGCGAGCTGGTCCGTACCCATCCGCTGGTCCACCGCGCCATGACCGCGCTGGACCGGCGTCCTTCGGGTGGTGGCTCCGGTGCCGGGGACGGCTCCGGTGCCGGGAGTGGTTCCGGGACCGGGAGTGGTTCCGAGGCAGGGGGCGCGTCCGTCAGTTCGTGACCGTGATCCGGAAGACCGGGTGGTCGGGGGCGATGTGGCGCAGCTCCTCGTCGGAGGAGTCCGGGCCCACTCCGTTGAAGAAGGCACCGACCTCCGCCTTCCAGCGCTTGAGGTAGGCGCGCAGCAGCGGTGGCTTGTCGTCGTCGGCGACCTCGGTCGCGGTGAAGACCTCGACGTCCTTCCCGAGGTGCAGTTCGCCGCCGCCGGCCGCCCGCATGTTGTGCGTCCACTGGACGTGGCCCCGGGGCGCGACGAGGTACTGAGCACCGTCCAGGGTCATCAGATTGACCGGGGTGGTCCGCCACTGGCCGCTCTTGCGGCCGCGGACCGCAAGCACCCTGGACCCCCAGACGCTCAGCCCGCGGCGGGTCAGCCACGCCACGAGGCGGTTGAGGACGTTGACGGTGAACCAGCCGGGCTTCTTGACGTGCGTGGACATGAGGGCCTCCAGGTGAGAACAAGTCGGGTCGCCAAAGTGGCGTGGCGAAGGAGATGCGGAACGCATGGAGAGCGCCGCCCCTTTTTGTGAGCGCTGCTCTCTGTTTGTTGATGCCAGTCTGCATGGCCTGACGCTGCCAGGCAAGAGCGCTGCTCTCTTTTGCGTCTGCCGCTCTTGTTTGTGTGCGGCGCTCTGATTTCATGGAAGACTGATTCCATGAGCACCGCACACGGCGCCCGTGCACGGGCCAGGATCGAAGTTACCGCGGCGATCAAGGAGGAGGCCCGCAGACAGCTCGCGGCGGAAGGCGCCGCCAAGCTCTCGCTGCGAGCCGTGGCCCGTGAACTGGGCATGGCGTCCTCCGCCCTGTACCGGTACTTCCCCAGCCGCGACGACTTGCTGACCGCTCTCATCATCGACGCTTACAACTCCCTCGGCGAGGCCGTCGAAACGGTCCACGACGAGGTCGCCGACACCTCGCCGGCCCGGCGCTGGACCGTGATGTGCGAGGGCGCGCGTACCTGGGCGCTCGGGCACTCGCACGAGTACGCGCTGATCTACGGTTCGCCGGTCCCCGGCTACAAGGCACCCGACACCACCGTGCCGGCCGCCTCCCGCCTGGCCTTCCTCGCCTTCGACATCCTGCGGGACGCACACCGCTGCTCCGCTCTGGCGCTGCCGCCCCTGTCGGCCGGCCTGCGGCCGGAGGCCGAGCGGATGGCCGCCGACCTCGCGCCCGATCTCCCCCCGGAGGTGGTGGTGGCGATGGTGGCGGCCTGGGCCGAGCTGTTCGGGCTGGTCGGGTTCGAACTGTTCGGGCAGTTCCACCGGGTCGTGGAGGACCGCGAGAGGTTCTTCCGGCACGCGGTGGACCGCCTCGCCCGTTCGGTCGGCCTGCCGGCGGCGTCGTAACCCCCGCCCTCTCACCGTTCCGCCGCCCGCGCCGACGCGTACTTCCAGGGGAGTACGTGTGATGACCTCGCCGGGTGACGCCGCCACCGGCACCCGGCGTCCAGCGTGACGGACATGGAGGAGCAGCGTGGGCGCGGCGGG
>NZ_JBHSOA010000035.1:0-61784 GCF_042655885.1 Streptomyces chlorus | reverse complement strand
CGCAGGCGGCGGCCCGGTCCTCCCGGGTGGTGGCGGTACGGCCCGTCCGGGAGGGGCCGCTGGGCCGGGGAGGGCGACGGGACGGACGGGGACGGTGCGAGGAACCGGCGTTCCCGGTGGCCCTGGCCCTCCACCCTGCTGCTCACCGCTTTCGTGCTGATCGGCTCCGCCTTCGCGGAGCACTCCCAGGAGGGTGAGCGCGTCGCCCTCGACCCCTTCACACGCCTGTTGCTGTTCGCGGCCGGAGCAGTGCTGCCGTGGCGGCAGCGGCATCCGGTGCCGGTGGTATTCGCCGCGGTGGCCGCCGTGCTGCTCTATCTGGGCGCCGGCTACCCGTACGGGCCGGTGTTCCTGACCCTGCTTCAGTGCCGTCGTCACCGGCCACCGCCAGGCGGCGTGGGCGGCGATGGGAACACTCTGGGCAGGGCACCTGCTGCTCGCGCATCCGCTCCACCGGCGGCTGCCGCCGGCCGGCGACGCGGCTGCCTCCTGGAGAGAGGAGATCGCCCGCCGTCTGGTCGTCAGCCCCCGCTCACCGCCAAGACCCACGTCAGCCGCACCATGGTCAAACTCGGCGCCCGCGATCGGGCGCAACTGGTCCTCCCGGCCTACGAGTCGGGCCTGGTCCGACCGGGCTGGCTCGGCTGATCCGCCGGCCGGAACCGCCTCAGCACACTGACCACCCGAACGATGAAGAGGACCGGCGCAAGCACCGCCCCGGCGCCGAGCAGCAGCCCTTCGACGGCACCAGGAAGGGCGAAGAGCAGCGCCGGACCCGCCGTGGCACCGAAGACGACCGCAGCGGCGAACGCCGCGCTGCACAGCGCGTAGCCGATCTCAACGGTGATCGCATCCCGCTCGGCCTGAGTCCGACGCACCCGCAACTCCCCACCCGCGTCTTCTGTTTGACCTTTTGAAGTCAAACAGCCCGGGGTCCGCAAGGGCAAGGAGGCCGAAGCGCGTACGTGGGTGGACGGCGTGCCTGCTACGGTGCGGCCATGGCGGCGAAGCAGCCCGAACAGGCGCTTGTGCAACAGTGGCGGGACATATTGACCCTGCATGCCCGCACGCAGTGCGAACTCGACCGTGCACTGCACGAACACGGCCTGTGCGGCAGCGACTTCGAAGTCCTGGACATCCTCGCGGGCGCGGTGCGCGGCTGCTCCTACCGCGTCCAGGAGATCGCCGAGCGTGTCCATCTGAGCCAGAGCGCGCTGTCCCGGCTGATCGCCCGTCTGGAGCGGGAAGGGCTCGCCGAACGGGGCATGTGCGCGGAGGATCGGCGGGGCGTTCGGGTCTCGTTGACGGCGAAGGGGCGCGCGCTGCACGGCGAAGTGCTTCCCGTGCAGCGCGCGGTGCTGACCCGGATGCTCACGCACCACTGAGCCGGGGGCCTCAGGGCGGGGACCTGACCCACGGCGGACGCGTCCCGCCAGAGCGCGGCGAGTACCGGGTCGCCCGACACTGTCGGTACCGGCAGTCGGTTCCACAGTGCGAGATACAACTGCTCGGCGGGACAGGTCAGTTCGCATTCGGTGTCCCCGTCTGCGTCCCGTGTGGTCACGGGCGGCTCCGGGGACAGGCGTACGGTCCACACCGCGTCGGCATCGGTGGCCCGCACCCGCAGGACGCGCGGCGCCTCGGTACGGACCCGGCTCGTGCGGCGTGCGGGGAAGCCGCGCAACAGCTCGTCGGTCAGGCCGGGGCCGCCTTGCGGGTCGCGAACCCGATCACCGTGGCCACCGCCGCGAGCACCGCCACGCTGGTCAGGGCAGCCGGAAGGCTGAACCGGTCCGCCATGAACCCGATCGCCGACGGACCGAGGAGCATGCCGCCGTACCCCAGGGTGGACGCCGTGGCGACACCGCTCGGGCCGGCGAGCGCGCCCGCGCGTTCGATGGCCGCGAGCCCCCACAGATGCCGGGTGGGCGAGAGGGAACCGGCGACCATGCCGCCCAGGCTGAACGCGGCGTGGAAACTCGGCATGATGGGGCGCCGCAGTGCGGCCACCAGATCGACGGCCGCACTGTTGAAGGCGACATTGATGCCGCAGTAGGCCGCGCCGAACATCAGAAGCACGGCGCCGAGCGCGAGCGCGGAGCGGGTGAGCGGCGGCAGGCCGACGCTGAGGCGGAGCAGGATCGCGCAGACTATGGTGACGGGGTGACTGCCGTAGCGGCGGCACAGCCGGCCGGTGAAGATCATCGTGACGACGGCTCCGGCGGAGACCCCGAGCAGGGCGAGCCCCAGCGCGCTCGCGGAGGCACCGGTCTGCTCCTTGACGGCGGGAATGCGCACGACCCAGCCGGCGAAGACGAAGCCGTCGAGGGCGAAGAAGAGGGTCAGGGCGAGGTGGAGGTGGACGAGGTCGGAGTGCGGCACGACACCGCGCGAGCGGAGTTTGTTTATTGGCGGCACAAAATGAGGCTAAGCGGGCCCCCGGGTCAGGGGCAAGGAGAGGGTCGGCCCGCACGGTCCGGGGCGACGGCGGCGCCATGGCCAATCCTCACCGTCAGGTGACGGGGTCGTCGAGGCCGGTGTCGCCGCCGTCCACGAGTCGCGGCAGGAGGGTGAGCGAGAGCTCGCACTCCGTCGGCCCGTAGAGCCTGCCCGCGATGGCCGGGAAAAGGCTCGTCCCGAACGTTTTTTCCCCAGTCGTCACGCGGACGGCGAAAAAGTGGCTGCTCGGGATCCTGGCCCGGCATGGCGCTGACCACGTCGAACGCGATGAAGGCGTGCCGCCGTGCCGTCCGCCGGACAGTGACCTCGGCGGCCTCGACCCGGTGGATCCCACCTCAGGTCCGGCAATCCTGCCCGCTCACGGCAGCAGCTCGACGCCGTCCCCGGGCGAGCCGTCGATACCGCCGTAGGGGTGGCTTCGTAACCCGTGTGAACGCCTCGAATGGTGGGAGCCAGAAATATGACTGACGGTAAATCACGTTGGGGCTCGGTCAAGCGTGCTGATGTGGAGTCAGCAGCCGGAGCCACCGACGGAAGGATAATCGGATGCGCTCTGCCCGCATGCTGCTCGCCACCGCGACGGCCACCGCGGCCCTCGTGGTCTCGGCGCCCACAGCCTTCGCCGCCCTGTCGGGCGACTGGGAGCACGACAAGTCTTCCTACAGCAAGGAGCACGACGAGGACAGCAGCCACGACAAGCCGAACGGCGGAATCCACACGGGCGGCGGTGCGCTGGTCGCCGTGGGCGAGGACGGCTGGAGCGGCAAGCACGACAAGGACGAGTCGAAGGACGAGTGCAACGACGAGTGCAACGACGAGGGCAACGACGAGGGCAGGAAGAAGGACCGGGAGCACGACAAGCCGAACGGCGGAATCCACGCGGGCGGCGGTGCGCTGGCTGCCGTGAACGGCCGGAGCGGCGACCACGACAAGGACGAGTCCAGGGAGGAGTCGAAGGACGAGTACAACGACGAGGGCAAGGACGAGTACAACGACGAGGGCAGGGACGAGGGCAGGGACGAGTCGAAGGACGAGTGCAACGACGAGTGCAACGACGAGGGCAGGAAGAAGGACCGGGAGCACGACAAGCCGAACGGCGGAATCCACACGGGCGGTGGCGCCCTGGCCGCCGTGGGCGAGGACGGCTGGAGCGGTAAGCACGACAAGGACGAGTCGAAGGACGAGTACGAGGGCAACAAGGACTGGGAGCACGAGAAGCCGAGCGGTGGCGTGCACACCGGCGGTGGCGGGCTCTCCGACCCGAGTGTCTCCGGCGGTGGCCTGGCCGCGCTGGCCGTTCTCGGCGCCGGCGCCTACGCGCTGCGACGCAAGAAGGCGTCCGGAAACGTGGCCTGAGCCATGCCTGGCGTCATAGCAGTCGGGGTCGCCATGCACGCGTCGCGTGTCATGGCGACCCTGCTCGCCCTTTCGCCTCCCGTGTTCGCTGCCGTGTCCGAATGAGGTGGTCCCCCGATGGCAGCCCGCCCCCTTTCCTCCGTCCCCACAGATCCGGCCCCGGCGCGGCGGAGGCTGCGCGCCGTCATGACGGCGATCTTCTGGGGTACGGCAACCCTGGTGCTGGCGGTGAGCCTGCTCGGCGGCAGGGGGGATCCCCCTGCCGACGCCCTCGGCTCGCACGCTCCTCCCGCGACGTCCGCCACCGCCATCAGTCCCGCGGCCAGCGGTTCCCCCGAGGCCCAGCCTGCCGGCAAGTATCTGCCGTGGTCCGCCCCGACCCGGTTGCGCATCCCCGACATCGAAGTCGACGCGCCCTTTACCGATCTCGCCCTCGCCGCTTCGGGCCAGCTCGACGTACCGCCCCCGGACGACACCAACCTGGTCGGCTGGTTCGCCGGCGGAGCGTCCCCGGGGGAGCGCGGAACATCGATCATCGCCGGACATGTGGACACGAAGACCTCGGCCGCGGTGTTCGCCCGGCTCTCCGAACTCGAGAAGGGCGACCGCTTCGAGGTGAAGCGGGCCGACGGGCGCGATGCAGAGTTCGTGGTCGACCACGCGGAGTCGTTCGCCAAGGACGACTTCCCCGACGAGCGTGTCTACGCCGACACGGACGAGGCCCAGGTCCGGCTCATCACCTGCTCCGGGGACTACGACCGCAAGGCCAAGGACTACACCGAGAATCTGGTGGTCTTCGCCCACCTGGTCTGACTGGTACGGAGCGGCGGCACCGATCCGTACGGAACGGCCGGGCCGATTCGAATGGATCGCTGCCCGGAAGGGGACCAGGACACCCTTCCGGGCAGCGCGTTCGTCAGGCCGCGGAGCAGACGGCTCCGTTGAGAGCGAACGCCGACGGCCTGGGGTTGCCGTCCGTCGTGGTGGCGGTGAAGCCGAGGGTGACGGAGCCCGCCGCAGGGATCGACGCGGTATAGGGAGCCGAGGCGACACTGACCTCGGAACCGGTCTGGACAGGGGTGCCGCCCCACATGTTGGTGATGCGCTGGGCACCGGGGAAGGTCCAGTTCAGAGTCCAGCCGGCGACCGCCGAGCTGCCGGTGTTGTGGATGATGACCTCGCCCTGGAAGCCGCCGGGCCACTCGTTTGTCACCCGGTACCGGACCTCGCAGGCGCCCTGGCTTCCGCCGGAGGGGGTGGTGACGGTCACCGTGCCGGAGCGCGGCGAGCGGTTGCCGGCCGAGTCCCGGGCGTACACGGCGTACGTGTAGGAGGTCGCGGGGGAGAGGCCGGTGAGGGTGGCGGAGGTACTCGCGGTCGTGGTGGCGACCGTCTCCCCGCCATTGCTGATCCGGACGACGTCGTAGCCCGTCACACCGTTCGCGTCGGTGGCCGCCGCCCAGGTGAGCGTGGCCGACGACGAGGTCACCGAGGAGGCTGTCGGCGTGCCGGGGGCGGTCGGGGCCGTGGTGTCACCGCCCGATCCGGAGGAGTAGATCTCGGCCTCCTCCGAGGTCGCGGCGATGCCGTTGGCGCCGTTGAAGAGACGGCGCCCCCAACTGGTCAGCTGGTTCGGGTCGAAGTTCGTGACCATGTCCAGGTACTCGACCCCGCCGCCGTTGCCGCTCCAGGACCAGCCGAGGTAGCCGAGGCCGAGCTGCCGGGTGACGGCCAGGATGGTGTCCTCGTCGGGGTCGCCGTCGGAGTGGTTGTGCCCGAACTCGCCTACGACGATGGGGAGTCGCGCGGCGACGAAGCGGCCCAGGTAGTCGCTGATCTCGGCGGCGGTGTCGAAGACGCCATACATGTGGATGGAGAACACCGTGTTGGCGTCCGGGTCGGCGGCGAACACCGAGGCGGCGTTGTCACGCATGGTGAATGCCCAGTCCTGGCCCCAGTTGGGGGCGTCGACCATCAGCGTGTGGTGGAAGCCCGCATTGCGCAGCTTCTGGATGGCGGCCTTGGTGTCGGCCGTCCAGTTCGCGTAATTGGTGTTGCCATAGGGCTCGTTGCCGATGTTGACGACGACGTAGTCCTCCTGGCCGGCCAGCGCGCTCCGGACGCTGATCCAGTAGTCGGCGGCGCGGGAGAGGGTGACCGCTCCGCTCTGCTCGCCGTAACCGGTGGTGTCGTGCACCTCCAGGACGCAGATCAGCCGGTTCTGCTTGCACTGTGCGACGACATTCGCCACGTCGGCCGCGTTGTTGGCTGTCCATCGATCACCGCTGGAGAGGACGACGCGCACGGTGTTGGCGCCCTTGGCCTTGATGTGCGCGAGGGAACTGATCCGGTCCGCGTACCAGGTGTGGGCGTGGTTGACTCCGCGCATCACGAAGTCGTTCCCGGAAGCCTCCAGCAGCCGGCCGTTCTCGACGCGGAAGCCGGTGAATGCCGCGTGTGCCGGGGTGCCGAGGGAGAGCAGCGGCAGCAGGAAACCCAGGAGGGCGGCGACCAGACCGGCTGCACGGGGGAGTGCGGTGGTACGGGTGGACGTCGGGGCGGGTGTGTGGGTGGGTGTGGGCGTGCGGGATCTCATGGCGGCTCCAGAGGGGCGGTTCGGGTGATACGGCGGATCCGGTCCTGGTTCGTGTCCGTGCCGTGGTTCATGAGGGAGCGTCATTGGTGCCGTGGGCGGTGCGGGGGCGTGCGCCGGTGCGGCGGCTGTGCGGGGGGACTGCTGCGCGGGGGACTGCTGTAAGTGCGCCGTGGGTCAAAAGGTTGCCGTGGCCGTGCAGCCGACGGTTGCCGCCGGAGCCCCGGACGTTGCCGGGGTACTCGCGATGAAGCCGAAGGAAGTGCTCGCGCCGGGAGCCAGGGTGCCGTTCCAGCCCGCGTTGGTGACGGTCGCCGTGCCGTCGGCGGCGGTGCCGAGCGTGCCGCCCCACACCTGGGTCAGCCGCGCGCCGTCGGCCGGTGCGACCGTCACGGTCCAGCCGGTGAGCACGACGGTGGAGGTGTTCCGTACCGTCACCTCGGCCTGATAGCCGCCCTGCCAGGCCGAACCGGCCCGGAACGACGCGGCGCAGGTGGCGTCGCCGCCGGGTCCGCCGGGATCACCTGGGACGCCCTGGTCGAGGACGTCTGCCAGGGCCGGGTACCAGCGGGCGGCGATCTTTTTGTTGCCGGCGTCGCCCGGGTGCACGCCGTCGTAGGTATCGGTGGCGGTGTCGAAGCCCGTCCACTGGTCGACCACGGTCACCGGGGAACGGGTGGTGCTCGTCTCCGCGGCCCACCCGGGAATCCGCGCGTTGAAGTCGACGACGCGCTGGGCGCAGCCGGTGCAGCCGGCGGGGTTCATCGGGATGACCTGGGCGACCAGGAGCCGCGTGTCCGGGTTGGCCGCCCGCATCTGAGTCACCAGCTTGGTGTAGGCGGCGAGGATGCGGTCGGGGGAGATGCTGCTCCAGACGTCGTTCGTACCGAAGTGCATGACAACGATGTCCGGCCGAGTCGCCGCCAGCCGTCCGGGCAGCAGGTTCTGGTCGGCGAGGTTGGTCACCAGTTCGCCGCCGTGACCCTCGTTGTCGCCGTCGTACGCCACGCCGCAGCCCTGGCCGGGCAGGGTGCCGACGAAGTCGATGTCCGTGTGGCCGGCGTCCAGCAACCGGTTCCACAGCAGGGCCCGCCAGCAGCCCGGTGAGCCGGTGATCGAGTCGCCCAGCGGCATGATGCGGACGGGGGTCGCGTCCGGTGCGGCGGCCGCGCGTGGCGCGAAGGGGGAGGTGAGGGTGAGTCCGAGCGGGAGGAGCAGAGCGGTCAGTGCGAGTAGAGCCCGTAGCGGTAAGTGGTCGATGACGCGCATGATGTTCCCTTCCCTGGACAATATGGGAGCGCTCCCATGGGGGTATCAAGCCACCTTGTCGGTAACGCGTCAAGAGGTTGGCGCGAGGGAGCGCCGGGTGTGGCGGTGTCCGTACGGTTGGTCCGGTGGTGTGCGTGCGGTCGCTCCGTCGGGTGTCGTGCGGTTGGTCCCCCATGGGTTCCATGTGCCTCATGGGCGTGGCGCACATGTGCGCCACGCCCATGACATGCCCTCGGGGGAGAACTCCGCGACCGGGATCAGGGCTCGGCGCGCCGGCGGGT
Source organism: Streptomyces chlorus (assembly GCF_042655885.1). Lineage (NCBI taxonomy): Bacteria > Bacillati > Actinomycetota > Actinomycetes > Kitasatosporales > Streptomycetaceae > Streptomyces > Streptomyces chlorus. The sequence goes on along the minus strand of NZ_JBHSOA010000035.1, from coordinate 53,825 downwards.
CACCACCTTCCTCAGCAGCGGCCAGGCCAGCAGCAGCACGATGATCGCGTACACGGTGACCGAGAAGGGGGTGTTGACCAGGCCCGAGATACTGCCGTCACTGATCTGCAGCGCGCGGCGGAGCTGTTGCTCGGCGGCCGGGCCGAGGATGACGGCGATGATGGCGGGCAGGACCGGCAGACCGTATCGCCGCATACCGAAGCCGATCAGACCGATGATCAGCAGGATCACCAGATCGATCACCTCGCCACCGACCGCGTACGCACCGATCGCCGCGAAGAACAGGATCCCGGCGTAGAGGTACGGCCGGGGGATGTGCAGCAGCTTCGCCCACACCGGCGCCAGGGGCAGGTTGAGGGCGAGCAGCAGCACCATGCCGACGAACAGCGAGGCGATCAGACCCCACACCAGGTCGGGCTCCCGTTCGAAGAGCAGCGGGCCCGGCTGAATGCCGTACTGCTGGAAGGCGGCCAGCATCACCGCCGCGACCGCGGTGGTCGGCAGGCCCAGCGTCAGCATGGACACCAGCGTGCCGGCCGCCGAGGCGGACGCCGCCGACTCCGGTCCCGCCACGCCCTCGATGGCGCCCTTGCCCCACTCGTCCTTGTGCTTGGACAGCCGTTTTTCCGTGACGTACGAAAGGAAGGTCGGGATCTCCGCGCCACCCGCCGGGATCGCACCGAACGGGAAGCCGATGAACGGGCCGCGTGCCCAGGACTTCCACGTGCGCCGCACATCGGCGCGGCTCAGCCACGGCAGGCCCACCGGAATCGGCTCGGGCGGCCTGCGCCGCAGATGCGCGGCGACCCACAGTGCCTCGCCGATGGCGAACAGGCCCACCGCGACGATCACCACGTCGATGCCGTCGGCCAGTTGGAGGGAGCCGAAGGTCAGCCGCTGCTGGCCGGTCATCTGGTCCAGGCCCACCAGGCCGATCGTCAGGCCGATCAGCAGCGAGGCCAGCCCCCGGATCCGTGAGGAACCCAGCACCGACGTCACGGCGATGAACGCCAGCACCATGATGGCGAGGTAGTCCGGAGCACCGATGTCCACGGCGAGTTCGGCGACCGTCGGTGCCAGCGCGACCAGCAGAATCGTGCCGACCATGCCGCCCGCGAAGTGACCGATCGCGGCGGCCGCCAGTGCCTGCGCGCCACGACCCGACTTGGCCATGGGGTTGCCCTCCATGGCCGCGACCACGGCGGCGCTCTCCCCCGGTGTGTTCAGCAGGATCGAGGTGGTCGAACCACCGAACATCGCGCCGTAGTAGATCCCCGCGAACATGATGAACGCGCCGATCGGGTCGAGTCCGTACGTCACCGGCAGCAGCAACGCCACCGCCATCGCCGGGCCGATGCCGGGCAGCACGCCGATCGCGGTGCCCAGCAGCACACCGATCGCGGCCCACAGCAGGTTGATCGGGGTCAGGGCGGTACCGAAGCCGTCCAGAAGGGAGGAGAGGGCGTTCACGTCACAGCACTCCCATCAGCGGACCACCGGGCAGCGGCACTCCGAGCAGGTTGTTGAACACGGTGTAGGCGACGAGGGAGACGACCGCGGCGATCAGCGGGTCGCGGTCGAATCTGCGGCTGCCGAGGGCGAAGGCCGCACCCCAGAAGAGCAGCGCGCCGGCGACGGGGAAGCCGAGCGGTTCGATGAGCACGGCCGAGCCGAGGAACACCCCGGTGAGCAACAGCACCGTGCGCCAGTCGGCGGGTTCGGACAGGTCGACGTCCTCGCCGGCCTCGGCCTGGCCCCGCCCGCCGCGCAATACGTCCACTGCGAGCAGGGCGGCGACGACGAGGAGTCCGGCGCCGACCACGACGGGTACCGTCCTAGGCCCGACGGGGCCGCGCTGGGTGAGGTCGACGTCCATGGTGAGGGCGTCGGTCAGGACGAGCACGCCGAGCACCAACAGCAGTACACATACCCCGAGTTCGGAGTGGTCGCGCAGCCAGGAGCGCCGTCCGGCGGGTGCGGGGGACAGGTCGGTGGTCGGTGTCGTCACAGCCCGAGCTCCTTCAGAACGGACACCACGCGCTTGTCCTCGGCGTCCAGGAAGTCACCGAACTCCTCACCGGTCAGGAAGGCGTCGTCCCAGCCGTTCTGCTTCATGGACGCGCGCCATTCGTCCGAGTCATGCAACCCCTCTGCCAGAGCAACGAGTTGGTCGCGCTCGGCGTCGGTCAGACCGGGAGGGGCCACGATGCCCCGCCAGTTGGTGAAGTTCACGTCGTATCCCGCCTCCCGCAGTGTGGGCGCGTCCAGTCCGGGGACCCGCTCCGGTCCGGTGACCGCGAGCAGTCGCAGCTCGCCCGCCTTGATCTGATCGAGGTACTCGCCCACGCCGGACACGCCGAACCCGACCTTGTTGCCGAGGATCGAGGCGAGCAGTTCGCCACCGCCGTCGAACGGGATGTAGTTGACCTGCTTCGGGGCGATCCCGGCGGCCCGCGCCATCAGCATCGGCGCGAGATGGTCGGGCCCGCCGGGCGAGGAACCGCCGCCCACCGGCACCTTGCCGGGGTTCTCCTTCCAGGCGCCGATCAGTTCGTCGATCGTCTTGTACGGGGAGTCCTTGGCGACCACGACGACGTCCTGCTCCTCGGTGAGCCGGGCGACGGGGGTGGTGTCGGCGAGGGTCTTCGGCGCGTGGTTGGACCGGACGGCGCCGACGACACCGAGGCCCATCGACATGGCGAGCTTGCCGTTGCCGTGTTCGCTCACCAGCCTGCTGAGGCCGACGGTGCCGCCGGCGCCGGGCAGGTTGAACACCTCGATGTTGTGGGTGAGCCCGGCGTCCTCGGCGTTCTTCGCGGCCGTACGGGCCGTGATGTCGTAGCCGCCGCCGGGCGTGTTGGGAACCATGAAGCGCAGGCCCGGGATCTGTGTGCCGGTCTCGGTGCCGCTGCCGGTCGTGAGCAGCGGCGGACCCACGAGTACCAGCACGGCGGCCCCGAGCAGGGCGAGGGGAGTGCGCGGGCGCACGAATGCCACCACCTGTCGGTCGATCGTCTGGAGGTCACGCAGAGCCCTGTGGGGGTGGGTGACGTGCGCCACATGGTGCACGCGCACCGCTCGGCTGTCTCCGTTGCGGAACCAACGGAGGTTTTGGTCATTGCGTCAACGCGTCAACGCGTCATTGCGTCGCCGGGCGCTCCGCACGTCCGCCTCCGCACGTTCACCTGGGCACATCCCTTCCCGCGAGACACAGGGGGGCGCCATGATGGGGCACCCGCCACCTGCGCTGCACCTCGTCGTGCCCGCCGGGGCGTGAGGGTATCGCCGACCGGAGAGTCCGTCGGCAAGGAGAGCCCGTCGGCAGGAGAGATCGAGTACGTCGTGGCCGCCACCTTCCGTCGTCAGACCCTCGCGGGCGAGATGCTGGTGCTCCAGCTCGCCATCGTGGTGATGGTTCTGCTGGCGGTCGCCGCGGTCTCCCTGGCGCAGTCGGAGGCGACCTTCAACCGGGTCGAGGGCCGCCGGGTCGGCGCGCTCGCCGAACAACTGGCCGCGAACCCGCTGGTGCGCAGCCGGCTGGCGCGGCCGGTGCCCGGGAAGGCCCTGGCCGCGCTGGTGAACTCCACCCAGACCCAGTCCGGGGTCACCTCGGTGACCGTGGCCGGCCCGGACGGCCGGATCGTCGCCTCCACGAACCCCACGGTGATCGGCGACCGGCTGCCCCCGGGCGACGGCGCCGTGCGCGGTCGCGGCTGGTCGGGCCCGCTGACGCTCGACGGCAGCCGTGAGCGGGCCGCCCAGGTGCCGGTCCTCGGCGCGGCCCAGGACAATCTGGGGCGCCACCTCGGCACGGTGATGATCGGCGCGGCCGACCCGACGGTGTGGCAGCGGCTCAGCGGCGCGTCCTCGTATCTGCTGGCCTACCTGGGTATCGCCAGTGGGCTCGGGGTGGCCGGCTCCTGGCTGCTCGCGCGACGCGTCAAGCGGCAGAGCCTCGGCCTCGAGCCGCGCGAGATCGCGGGACTCGCCGAACACCGCGAAGCCATGCTGTACGGCATCGCCGAGGGCGTGATCGCCCTCGACCCGCAGCACCGGCTCACCCTCGTCAACGAGATGGGCCGCCGTCTGCTGTCCCTGCCCGAGGACTGCGTGGGCCAGAGCCTGGACGCCCTCGGTATCGACGGGCGGCTGCGGGACGTGCTCGCCGGGGCGCAGTACGAAGCGGGGGACCGGCTACCGCACCGGGCAGGCGATCGGTCGCAGGAGTATGGCGGTGACCGGTCGCAGGACCGGGAGGGTGACCGGCCGCGGCCCCGAGCGGGTGACCGGCCGTCACGCGAGGCGGGCCGGCGGCGCGACGAGGTCGTCGTCCGGAACGGTCGGGTGCTGGTGATGAACCGGATGACCGTCACCAAGGGCGGGCGTTCCCTCGGCTCGGTCACCACCCTGCGGGACCGCACCGAACTCGCCCGGCTGGAACGGGAGATCGGGTCCTTCCGCAGCTCATCCGAGTTGCTGCGCGCCCAGGCCCACGAGTTCGCCAACCAACTGCACACTATCTCCGGGCTCATCCAGATCGGTGAACAGGACGAGGTCGTGCGCTACATCCGGGCCTTGAGCCGACGCCGCCAGTCCCTCGACGTCACGCTGAGCCGGCGGGTGCGGGACACCGCCCTCGCCGCCCTGCTGACGGCGAAGGCCTCGCTCGCCGCCGAACGCAGGGTGACCCTGCGCATCTCCGACAGCACCGCCCTGGACCGGCTCGCCCCCGAGGATGCCGCCGATGTGGCGACGGTCGTGGGCAACCTCGTGGACAACGCGGTGGACGCGGCGGCGGCCACCGCGGGTGACCCCGGGGGTGGGGCCGGGGACGACGGGCACGGGGCCTGGGTCGAGGTCGAGCTGCGCCACGACGCCGCCAGCGTGGAGATCGTCGTCCGTGACTCCGGCCCCGGCGTCGCCCCCGAGCTGGCCCGTGAGGTCTTCCAGCACGGCTTCACCACCAAGGCCGCCCAGGAGGGCGAGCGCGGTATCGGCCTGGCGCTCACCCGCCTCGTCTGCGAACGTCACGGCGGTGAGATCTCGGTGACCAACACCCCGGAGGGGGCGATGTTCACCGCCCGCATGACCGTCAGCCACCTCGCCGACGCGGTGGCGGAAGGAGCCGGCCGATGACCAGCACACACGGCGAGCACGCAGGGTCCGCGCGCGCCGACGCGATCGACGTGCTCGTGGTCGACGACGACTTCATGGTGGCCCGGGTGCACCGCGCCTTCGTCGAACGCGTCGAGGGATTCCGGGTCGTCGGCGTCGCCAGCACCGGCGAGCAGGCGGTCGCCGCGGTGGACGGACTCCGTCCCGATCTGGTCCTGCTCGACCTGTATCTGCCGGACCTGTTCGGCCTCGACGTGATTCCCCGGCTGCGCAGCGCCGGTCACGACTGCGACGTGATGGTCATCAGCGCCGCGCGGGAGGCCGGCACAGTGCGTGGTGCGGTCCGGCAGGGGGTCGTCGACTATCTGCTGAAGCCGTTCGAGTCCGAGGACCTGCGGACACGGTTGGAGCGGTACGCCGTCCGGCGCGGCCGGCTGCTCGGCGCGGTCGTGCGGGGCCAGGCCGACGTCGACCGGGTCCTGGCCGGAGCGAAGGCACCGGTGGCCACGGCACCGGTGCTGCCCAAGGGCATGAGCGTGGAGACCGCCGAACTCGTCGAGCGCATCCTGCGCGAGGCCGACGGCACGCTGTCGGCCACCGAGTGCGCCGCCCTCACCGGCGTCTCCAGGGTCAGCGCCCGCCGCTACCTGGAGCACTTCCACACCGTGGGCAGGGCCGAGGTCTCCCTGCGGTACGGGGCGGCAGGGCGGCCGGAACGTCGCTACCGCTTCCTGGGACCGCCGAAGGACCGGCCCGGCCGGGGGACCCGGCGGCAGCCCGAACCGCAGGCCGGCGGGCTCCGGTCGGGTGGCGGGGCGCGGGCGTAGAGGTACGGGTCGACGCCCCGGCGCGACCTCGTGCGGGGCGAATTCGCCCACGGCGCGGGGCTCACCCACCTGTACGGACACGCAACGACGACTGGTCGTACACCCCGGCGCGGCACGTTCCCGCCGAACGCGCTGCTGCCTGGCGCACCCCGCCGCACGACGTACCCAGCTCGCACACGGCCCAGCTCGGCGCCCTCCTCGACGCCTACGACGCCGGTGTCCGGCCGCCGGGCAGCGGCCGAGAGGCCCGGGACACCCTCGAGTTCGCCGCCGCCCTGTACAAGTCCGCGTTCACCGGCCGCCCGGTGCGGGCCGGCGACATCACGGCCGGCGACCCCTTCCACACGGCCATGCACGGCGACCACCCCGACTGGGCCCCGAAGGAGCACGCATGAGCATCCGCGCCGAGCACGCCGATCGTGCCACCCGCGGTCTCCGTGTCGGTCACCCCACGGTGAGGCCGTCACGGCCACTTCCACGGGCGGCGCGGAGATCCTGCGCCACGATCACCGCCCCGGCCCCGACGCCTTCGAGTCCCACAAGCCGTACGAGTGAACGACCGGGCTTTCGGCGGCGGTCCCTGGGACGGACGCCGGTCATTGCCCCCGCACCGGCTGCGGCCTCGAGCTCCCGTACGAGTGGGGGAGGCGGGCCGATGCCACGGCGAGGGCGGTGGCCGCGCTCGCGATGCCGAGAACCGCGCCGGCGGCGACATCACCCGGGTAGTGCACGCCCGTATGGATGCGTGAGTAGCCGACCGCGCCGGCCAGTGCGCCGAGCGGGACGGAGGCGGCGGGCAGGACCGTACCGACGGCGGTGGCGAAAGCGACCGCCGACGCGGTGTGCCCGGACGGGAAGGAGGCCGATGTCGGCATCGGGACGTGCCGGTCCACGGTCACCCGGGCCGCCTCCCGGTCCGGCCGGTCCCTGCGGACGAGGCGCTTGCCGAGGATGTTGGCCGACGCCGACGCCACAGCTATTGCCCCGACCCCGATGAGCGCGGCCCGACGCGACCGCGACCCGCCCAGGGCGAGGGCACCGGCGAGGGCGAACGAGATCTTCGAGTGGTCGGCGGCGTGCGAGAGGTGACGCAGCGCCCGGTCGAGGGTGGGGGTGGGAGTGGCGGCCACCGCCGCGTACAGGGCGCCGTCGACGGACCTGAGATCACTGAAGACGGCGGACACCACCCGGCGGAGGCCGTCGGCAGGCGGTACAGGCGTCGTGAGCGGGCGGGTTCCGCCCTGGTCGGTGGTGGTCGGCTCGCTCATTCGTCTCTCCCGCGGTGGTGTTGTGGAGCAGGGTCCGCGCGTCCGGGGCCCGCTGGGCACACCCGCGCCGCGGACCGGGAATCACCAGGTGCCCACGGTACGCGTGGTCAGCCCGATGCGTTCGCGCACCCCCGCCGCCACGCCCGGCGGCCGCGCCGCACCGGCCTGCCCGGAGCGGCGCGGACAGGCACCCGTACGGGGTCGTACGTGCGAGCTCCCGGACACGGCCGTACGGGTGACCCGCGCCCGCCCGAGTGCTCCAGCGCGCTGCCCGCCCCCGCTCACCGGCAGCTCCCCGTCAGCCCGCCCGGAAGGTGCGCAGGCGGAGGGAGTTGCCGACCACGAAGACCGACGAGAAGGCCATCGCCGCCCCCGCGATCATCGGGTTGAGCAGGCCGGCCGCGGCAAGCGGCAGGGCGGCGATGTTGTAGGCGAAGGCCCAGAACAGATTGGTCCGGATCGTGCCGAGGGTGCGGCGGGCAAGCCGGATCGCGTCCGCGGCGGCCCGCAGGTCGCCCCGTACGAGGGTCAGGTCGCCGGCCTCGATCGCCGCGTCCGTACCGGTGCCCATGGCCAGCCCGAGGTCGGCCTGGGCCAGCGCGGCGGCGTCGTTGACCCCGTCACCGACCATCGCGACCGAACGGCCCTCCGCTTGAAGACGCTTGATCACATCCACCTTGTCCTGCGGCAGCACCTCCGCGACGACGTCCTCCGGCGCGATCCCGACCTCGTGGGCGACGGACCGGGCCACCGCCTCGTTGTCACCGGTCAGCAGGACGGGCCGCAGCCCGAGCGTGCGCAGCCGGCGTATCGCCTCGGGGCTGGTCTCCTTCACGGCATCGGCGATCTCCAGCACCGCGCGCGCCTCGCCGTCCCAGGCCACCAGGACGGCGGTGCGCCCGGCCGCCTCGGCGGCCTCCCGGGCCCGACCCAGGTCCGCCGGCGGCTCCATCTCCCACTCCTTCAGCAGCCGCTCCCTGCCGACGAGCACCGCGTGGCCGTCCACGACTCCCTGGACGCCGAGTCCCGGCACATTGGCGAAGTCGTCCGGAGCAGGCAGGGTTCCCAGTTTCTCCAGCGCCCCGTCGGCGACGGCGCGGGCGATCGGATGCTCGGAGGAGTGCTCCAACGCGCCTGCCAGTCGCAGTACTTCGGCCTCGTCGGTGCCCGCGACCGGGTGCACGGCCAGCAGGGTCATCCGGCCGGTGGTGATCGTGCCGGTCTTGTCGAGGACGACGGTGTCGACGCGGCGGGTGGACTCCAGGACCTCGGGGCCCTTGATGAGGATGCCGAGCTGCGCGCCGCGCCCGGTGCCCACCATGAGCGCGGTCGGGGTGGCGAGGCCGAGGGCGCACGGGCAGGCGATGATCAGCACCGCGACGGCCGCGGTGAAGGCGGCGGTGAGTCCGGCACCGTTGCCCAGCCAGAAGCCCAGCGTGGCCAGCGCCAGCGCGATCACCGCCGGCACGAAGACCGCGGAGATCCGGTCCGCGAGCCGCTGCGCCGAGGCCTTCCCGTTCTGCGCGTCCTCCACCAGCCGCGCCATTCTGGCCAGTTGGGTGTCGGCGCCGACCCGGGTGGCCTCCACGACAAGACGTCCGCCCGCGTTCAGCGTGGCCCCGGTGACCGCGTCCCCGGCACCCACTTCGACGGGGACGGACTCGCCGGTGAGCATGGAGGCGTCCATCGCCGAGGTGCCCTCGACAACGGTACCGTCGGTCGCGATCTTCTCGCCCGGACGCACCAGGAAACGGTCGCCGACCGCCAACTCCTCGACGGGAAGCTTCTCTTCGTGCCCGTCCGGGCGCAGCACGGTGACGTCCTTCGCGCCCAGGTCCAGCAGTGCCCGCAGCGCCGCGCCCGCCTTCCGCTTGGCGCGCGCCTCGAAGTACCGCCCGGCCAGGAGGAACGCGGTGACCCCCGCGGCGGCCTCCAGATAGATGTTCCCGGCGCCGTCCGAACGGGTGATGGTCAGCTCGAAGGGGTGGGTCATGCCCGGGGTGCCCGCGGTGCCGAAGAAGAGTGCCCACAGGGACCACAGGAACGCCGCCGAGGTACCCACCGAGATCAGCGTGTCCATGGTGGCCGCGCCATGCCGCGCGTTGGTGAACGCGGCCCGGTGGAAGGGCCACGCCGCGTACGTCACGACGGGTGCCGCGAGTGTCAGGGACAGCCACTGCCAGTACTCGAACTGCAGGGCCGGGACCATCGCCATCGCCGCGACGGGCACCGACAGCACCACAGCCGTGACCAACCGCTCCCGTAGCGACCGGAGTTCGTCGGGGGCGGTTGGAGCCGGAGTGTCCTCGCCCGCGGGCAGCGTCGGCGGCGCGGGCTCCTGTGCCGTGTACCCGGTGGCCTCGACGGTGGCGATCAGGTCCTGAACGGTGACGCCTTCGCCGTGCGACACCCGGGCCTTCTCGGTGGCGTAGTTGACGGTGGCGGTGACCCCGTCCATCCGGTTGAGCTTCTTCTCGACCCGCGCTGCGCACGATGCGCAGGTCATCCCGCCGATGACCAGCACCACCTGTCCCTCGGCGGCCCCGGCACCGGTCTCTTCACCGGGGCCGGCTGTATGGACGGTCATGAGCGCTCCTGATGACGAGGGCCGGCCGGGACGTACCCGACGGCGGGTCGCAGTATACGGGCCGGGGGTATCCGCTCCCGCATGTTCAGGTATACCCCCCAGAGGTATGTGATTCAAGGGCCGTCCGGCCTTGAATCGGTACCCCCCAGGGGTATGGTGAGGTGTGTGGACACCGACCCGGAGCCGGACCGGACACGCTGTTCCCGAGGAGAGACGGCCATGCAGACCGGACTGAAGACCACCGCATTCGCCGCAGCCCTGGCCGCGACCTTCGGCGCGGCGTACGGTGTCGGCCAGGGGCTGGACCCGGTCGTCAAGGACAGCGCACCCGCCTCCGCGCACGACGAGCAGCACGCCCCCGCGTCATCCGCGCCGCATGAGCAGGACGGCCACAGCGGGCACGCGACCACCCCGGCGGGCGGCCTGCAGATCTCCGAGAACGGGTACACCCTCGATCTGCGGACCCCGAGGGCCGAGGCCGGCCATCGAGCCGGCCTGCGATTCACCGTCCGGGACGACCACGGGCGGGCGGTCACCGAGTACCAGCGCGAGCACGACAAGGAACTCCATCTCATCGTGGCCTCGCGCGACCTGCTCACCTACCGACATCTGCATCCCACGCGCGCCGCCGACGGCACCTGGAGCGCCCCGGTCGACCTGCTGAGGGCCGGCGGCTACCGGGTCTTCGCCGACTTCACCCCGGCGAAGAAGGGTGCCGAGAACGTCACCCTCGGCGCGGACCTCGCCGCCTCCGGCCCCTACCGGCCGCAGCGACTGCCCGAACCCCGCGACACGGCCCGCGTCGACGGCTACGAGGTCCGGCTGGACGGGACACTGCGACCGGGGCGGAGGACCGAACTGAACCTGGCCGTCTCCCGCGACGGCAAGCCGGTCACCGACCTCCAGCCCTACCTCGGCGCCTACGGCCATCTGGTGGCCCTGCGCTCCGGAGACCTGGCCTACCTGCACGTCCACCCGAACGGCGAACCCGGCGACGGCAGGACCGAGCCCGGTCCGGCGGTCTCCTTCACGGCCACGGCGCCCAGTGCCGGCACCTACCGGCTGTTCCTGGACTTCAAGCACGACGGAGTCGTCCACACCGCGGCGTTCACGGTCCGGGCGGGCACGCAGCCGGGGGCGGAAGCGGGAACGGACACGGAGACGAGGACTCCCGCACCGGGCGCACCGGGCGCACCGGACACCGGCACCTCGGATCATCCCGACGACGGCCAAGGTGCAGGCCACGGCCACTGAACCTCAGCCCAGGGCGCGGTCCAGATTGAACGCGGCGCTGATCAGCGAGAGATGCGTGAACGCCTGCGGAAAGTTGCCCTGCTGTTCCCCGCTGTGGCTGATCTCCTCGGCGTACAGGCCGAGATGGTTGGCGTACGTCAGCATCTTCTCGAAGGCGAGGGACGCCTCGTCGAGCCGGCCGGCCCGGGTCAGCGCCTCGACATACCAGAACGTGCAGATGGAGAACGTGCCCTCGTCGCCGTGCAGGCCATCCGGGCTCGTCCGCGGGTCGTACCGGTAGACCAGGGAGTCCGACACCAGGTCCTCGGTGAGGGAGTCCAGGGTGGACAGCCACTTCGGGTCGGTCGGCGCGATGAACTTCGCCAGCGGCATCATCAGTACCGCCGCATCCAACACATCGCCGTCCTCGTGCTGCACGAAGGCCCGGCGCGTATCGGACCAGCCATGGCTCATGATCCGCCGGTAGACGGTGTCGCGGCTCGCCTGCCAGTGGGGGAGGTCGGCGGGCAGCCCGCGCCGATGGGCCATGCGGATGGCCCGCTCGATCGCCACCCAGCACATCAGCCGTGAGTAAAGGAAGTTCTTGCGGCCGCCGCGCGTCTCCCAGATCCCCTCGTCGGGCTGGTCCCAGTGCGCGCACACCCAGTCCACCAGCGCGCACACATGGTCCCACTGCTCGCTGGAAATCGGCTCGGCCCATTTGTCGTACAGGTAGACGGAGTCGATCAACGCCCCGTAGATGTCGAGTTGCAACTGGTCGGACGCCGCGTTGCCGACCCGCACCGGCGCCGAGCCCCGGTACCCCTCCAGATGCCCGAGTTCGCGCTCGGACAGGTCGGTGCGGCCGTCGATGCCGTACATGATCTGCAGAGGGCCGGAAGGGCAGTCGGAGCCCGGGCTGATGTGCCGGGACACGAACCCCATGAACGCCTCGGCCTCCTCGGAGAAGCCCAGCCGCAGCAGCGCGTATACGCAGAAGGCCGCGTCCCGCACCCACACGTACCGGTAGTCCCAGTTGCGCTCCCCGCCGAGCTCCTCCGGCAGGCTCGTCGTGGGTGCCGCCACGATCGCCCCGGTCGGCGCGTAGGTGAGCAACTTCAGGGTGAGGGCGGAGCGGTGCACCATCTCCCGCCAGCGGCCGCGGTAGCGCGAGGAGGACAGCCAGCGCCGCCAGTACCGCACGGTCTCACAGAACTGGTCCTCCGCCTCCCGCTGCGCGCAGCGGCGGGGGACCACCTCACCGCCGACCTGGTCCAGGGCGAACACCGCCGTCTCGCCCTCGGCGAGCTTGAAGTCGGCCCACGCGTCCGGGCCGTCTGCCTCCAGGGGGACGGTCGAGGTGAGTGCGAGGGACAGCGCCTCGGAGGCGAACAGCGCCATGCCGTCGGTCAACCGCAGGGTGTGCGGCCGGGTGCCGTACTCGAATCTTGGAGCCGCCCGCATCCGGAAGGGCAGGGACCCGCGTACGCACACCACCCGCCGGATCAGTCGGTGTCGGCCCGACTCGGCCGACCCCCCGGCGAGGGGCATGAAGTCCTGCACCTCCCCCACGCCGTCCTCGGTGAAGAACCTGGTGATCAGGACGTTGGTGTCGGGGAAGTAGAACTGCCTGGTACGCGCCGGTACGGCCGCCGCCAGCTCGAAGCAGCCGCCGCGCTCGGCATCCAGGATCGCGGCGAACACGCTCGGCGCGTCGAAGTCCGGACAGCAGTACCAGTCGATGGTGCCGCCGGTCCCCACCAGCGCCGCACTGCGCAGGTCGCCGATCAGCCCGTGATCGGCGATCGGCACGTACCGGCGCCCGCCGAACGCACCCCGCTCCTCGGCCGTCCCGTCCATCACAGCCTCCCTGCTCCGGCCCGCGTCGCCGTACTGCGACCCGGCCCGCGTGGCCGCACTGCCAGCCTAGGCAGATCAGGCCGGCCCGGCAGTCCGTGGCGAGCGGTTACGCCACGACGACGCGCAGCCCCGCCTCCTCGAACCGGCGCACCGTCTCCGGAGGCGCCGCCGAGTCCGTGACCAAGGTGTCCACCGACTCGGCCGAGCAGATCCGGGCGAACGCCCGCCGGCCCAGCTTGCTGGAGTCGGCGGCCACGATCACCCGCTCGGCCCGCTCGCACAGCAGCCGGTTGATCGCCGCCTCCGCCTCGTCGTGTGCCGCCGCGCCGTGCGCGACATCGAAGGCGACGACACCGAGCACCGCCACGTCGAGCGTGATCTGCCCCAGCACACCGTCCGCGAGCGGCCCGACCAGCTCGTACGACTGGGCCCGCGCCACACCACCCGTCACCACGATCTTGAACTGCGGCCGCACGGCGAGTTCGCCCGCGATGTTGAGCGCGTTCGTCACCACGGTCAGCGCGGGCGACCCGGACGCGAGATCACCGCGCACCGCCAGCGCACGCGCCACCTCCGTGGTGGTCGTACCGCCGGTCAGCCCGACCGCCTCGCCCGGCGCGAGCAGATCAGCCACCGCCTGGGCGATGCGCTGCTTCTCGGAGGCGCGGCGCGCGGCCTTGTAACGCAACGGAAGCTCGTACGACACCCCGTGCGCCACCGCCCCGCCCCGGGTGCGTACCAGCATCTGCTGCCCGGCGAGCTGGTCGAAGTCCCGGCGGATCGTCGCGGCCGACACCGCCAGCTCGGCGGCGGTCTCGTCGACGTCCAACCGGCCCCGCTCGACGAGCAGTTCCAGCAGTGCCTGCCAGCGGGCGTCCCGCGACATCCGCCCTCCCGTCGTGCGGTTCCTGTCGTCCCAGGGCCTCGGACCTCGGACCTCCGGTCGTTCCGGGCCGGCTCGGGACGTCTTTGGATCTACGGCGACCCTAGCGCACCCCACTTCCGCTCGAATGCTTGATTATGCTCGAAACCTCACTCTATCTTGCAAGAACAATCACCGAGCAGGGTGGGGGCGGTCATGACGGATGTCGAGGACGAGCTGACGAGTCAGCCCGAGTGCTGGACGCGTGCCGCGACGCAGGCGGCCGAGCACACCAGGGCGCTCCCGGCACCGGGGGAGCGGGTCGCGGTCGTCGGCTGCGGCACCTCGTACTTCATGGCACAGGCGGTGGCGGCCCTGCGCGAGTCCGCGGGTCAGGGCGAGACGGACGCCTTCGCCGCCTCGGAGTTCCCGTACGGGCGTACCTACGACCATGTCGTCGCCCTCACCCGTTCCGGCACCACCACCGAAGTCCTCGGCCTGCTCGACCGGTTGAAGGGCGGCACCCGCACCACCGCCCTCACCGCCGACCCGGACACCCCCGTGATGTCGTCGGCGGACGAAGCCGTCGTACTCGACTACGCGGACGAACGCTCCGTCGTCCAGACCCGGTTCGCGACCACGGCACTCACCCTGCTCCGCGCCCATCTCGGCCTGCACCGCGACACGGCCGTCGAGGACGCGCGCACCGCGCTCGCGCGGCCGTTGCCCGAAGGGCTCGTGCACCGCACCCAGTTCACCTTCCTCGGCCGCGGCTGGACCGTGGGCCTCGCCAACGAGGCCGCGCTGAAGATGCGGGAGGCGGCGCTGGCGTGGACGGAGGCCTACCCGGCGATGGAGTACCGGCACGGCCCCATCAGCGTCACCACCCACTCCACGGCGACCTGGATGCTGGGCGACCCACCGGACGGCCTTGCCCAACAGGTGAGGGACACCGGCGCGTTGTGGATCCAGGGCACCCTCGATCCACTGGCCGAACTCGTCCGGGCCCAGCGTCTCGCCGTCGCCGTGGCGGCGGCCCGCGGTCTCGACCCCGACAGCCCCCGCCACCTCACCCGCTCCGTCGTCCTCGACTCCTGACACCGACCGCCGAAGGACAGGCCGTGCCCCTCACCACCACCGGCGAACTCGTCGGCCGCGCCGCCACGGCCGGATCGGCGGTCGCCTCGTTCAACGTCATCACGCTGGAACACATCGAAGCCGTCATCGCAGGCGCCGAGTCGGTCAACGCCCCCGTCGTCCTCCAAGTCAGCGAGAACGCGGTCAAGTTCCGCTACGGCCGCCTGCTGCCACTCGCCCGCGCCGCCGTCGCCGCAGCCGAACAGGCCTCCGTACCCGTCGCGTTGCACCTCGACCACGTCCAGAGCGACACCCTCCTGCGCCAGGCCCCGGACGCCGGCTTCGGCTCCGTGATGTACGACGCCGCCCGGCTGCCCTATGCCGAGAACCTCGCCGCCACCCGGGCTGCCGTCGACTGGGTGCACGCCCGGGGCCTGTGGATCGAGGCGGAACTGGGGGAGATCGGCGGCAAGGGCGGCAGGCCTCCGCTGGACGCCCACGCGCCCGGCGCCCGCACCGACCCCGACCAGGCCCGCGCCTTCGTCGCCGACTCGGGCGTGGACGCGCTCGCCGTCGCCGTCGGCACCACGCACGCGATGACCACCCGCACCGCCGCCCTCGACCACGCCCTCCTCGGACGACTGTCCGCCACCCTGGACGTCCCCCTCGTCCTGCACGGCTCCTCCGGCCTCCCGGACGCCGAACTCACCGCTGCCGTCGGATCGGGCATCGCCAAGGTGAACATCGGAACGGCGCTGAACATCGCCATGACCGGCGCCATCCGGGACTTCCTCGCCGCCCGCCCCGAAGCGGTCGACTCCCGCGGCTACCTGACGGTGGGCCGCGAGGCGATGACCCGCGCAGTGGCGGACATCATCGGGACACTCACGGCACCCTGACCCCCTGCCGTCTCGGCCCACCGGCCTGCCCCGCCGAATCGCCACCGCATCGCCCCACGGACGCGCCCCGCCGACCAGGAACCCCTCTGGTCGGCGGCCCGACGGCCGAAGGCCCTACGCGCCGCCGCCCGGCCTCCCGACGTTCTACTCCTTCACGGCCCTCAGGACGACGAACTTCGGGTCGCTCGCGACCACTTCGCTGTTCCCGAACAGCCGTCGCAGCTTCACGTGGTAGCCCAGATGCCGGTTGCCGACGACCCACAGCTCGCCACCCGGGCGCAGGGCGCGCCGGGCGCCGGTGAACATGCGCCAGGCGGTGGCGTCGCTGGTCGCCTGGTGGGAGTGGAACGGCGGGTTGTTGAGCACCAGGTCGACACTGGAGTCCGGTACGCCCGTCAGTCCGTCGCCGGCCCGGAACTCGCCATGCCCCGGTACGCCGTTGGCCCGGTACGTGGCCTGCGCGGACGCCACCGCCTGGAACGACTCGTCCACGAACAGCACCTCGGCCCGCGGGTCGGCCAGCGCCACCGCCGTACCGACGACGCCGTTGCCGCACCCGAGGTCCACCACCCGAAGGCCCGGCCGCTCCGACGGCGGCTGCGGCAGATGCTGGAGGAAGAACCGGGTGCCGATGTCGAGCCGGTCCGCGCAGAAGACCCCGGCGTGGTTGACGACGGTCCGGCCGGAGACCGTGCCGATGCCGTCGGGCAGCCGATAGCTGTACGGCCAGGGGCCGGCGGGACGCACCAGTGCCGGGTCCGGTGTGCAGAGGATCAGCCGTGCCTTCTTCTCGGCGAGGGAGGTCCGGGTGGGGCCGATGATCCGCTCGAAGAGGTTCAGCGTCGAGGTGTGGATCTCCTTCACCATGCCGGTGCCGACGACGACCGTGTCGGCGTGCACCGCGGGCGCCAGCCGCAGCAGCTGGTCCTCCAGCAGCGCCAGGCTCTTGGGCACCCGCACCAGCAGCACGTCGATCCGGCCCGGCGGCGGGTCCTGCGTGGTGAGCAGCGGGACCGTACCCGGCTCGACACCGGCCCGTGCCAGGTTCGCGCGGGTGGCCTCCTGCCCCAGCCAGGAGTCGGTGATCTGCGTCGGCCGGTACGCGGCGAGCGCCGTGACGAGCGCCCCCCACCGGTCCCCGACGACCACGACCGTGCCGTCCAGCGACACCTCTTCCCGGTGGATATGCCCGAGCAGGTACTCGTCGGAGGCGTCCCAGGCGCGCAGCCT
Source organism: Streptomyces chlorus (assembly GCF_042655885.1). Lineage (NCBI taxonomy): Bacteria > Bacillati > Actinomycetota > Actinomycetes > Kitasatosporales > Streptomycetaceae > Streptomyces > Streptomyces chlorus. The sequence goes on along the minus strand of NZ_JBHSOA010000035.1, from coordinate 36,867 downwards.
GTCGCGGGGATCCTCGGGGAAGCGGGCCAGGAACGGCGCACCCCACGCAGTCGTCATACGGTCGTTCATCGTGCGACCAGGCTAGCCGAGCCCCAGCTCGGACCGTGCCGGGCAGGAGGAGCCGTCGGGCAGGATGGATTCCATGGACGGCGAACTCTTCCCCCGGCCCCGCGCCGAGGTCGCGCCCGGCGCGGTGCATGTGCCGGACTGGCTGGACGCCCGGACACAGCGCACCCTGCTCGACGCGTGCCGCGCGTGGGCCCGCCCGCCCGCCGGCCTGCGCACGGTCCGCACACCGGGCGGCGGCACGATGACCGCCCGGCAGGTGTGCCTGGGCCGGCACTGGTACCCGTACGGCTACGCACGCACCGTCGTCGACGGCGACGGCACCCCGGTCAAGCCGTTCCCCGCCCGCCTCGGCGAACTGGGCCACCGCGCGGTGACCGACGCGCTCGGCACGGACGCGGCGCCGGCGGGGACCGCGTACGACATCGCCCTGATCAACTTCTACGACGGCGACGCCCGCATGGGCATGCACCGTGACGGCGACGAGGAGAGCGACGCGCCCGTGGTGTCGCTGAGCCTCGGCGACACCTGTGTCTTCCGCTTCGGCAACCCGGAGACCCGCACCCGCCCCTACACGGACGTCGAGCTGCGCAGCGGTGACCTTTTCGTCTTCGGCGGGCCGTCCCGGCCGGCGTACCACGGAGTCCCGCGCGTCCACGCGGGCACGGCGCCACCGGAACTGGGACTGACAGGGAGGCTGAACATCACACTCCGGGTCAGCGGCCGGTAACCGGACGCGGTCGCGATCATGGGAGACTCGCCCTCATGAGCGGGAAGGCGGACCCCCGGCCGACGGGGGAAGGAACCACCTCGAGGACGCGGCTGGACCGGGGACGCGGTGCGCTCGGGCCCGCGTTGGAGCTCGTGCACACCGGGCGTGCGCCGACCCGCGCGGTGCTCACCGCGGAGCTGGGCGTGACGCGGGCGACGGCCGGCGCGGTCGCCGCCGAACTAGAGGCGCTCGGCCTGATCCGGGTCGACGCCCGGCCCGGCGCGGCAGCCGGCTCGCAGGGCCGCCCCTCGCACCGGCTCTCGGTCGCCGAGGACGGTCCGGTGGCGCTGGCCGCGCAGGTGCACGCCGACGGCTTCCGGGCCGCCCTGGTCGGCCTCGGCGGCCGGATCGTGGCCACCGCCCCCGGATGCGAGGTCGTCGACGCCGACCCGGCGAAGGTGCTCGGCTCCGTCGTCGCGGCCGGCGCCGACCTGCTCCGGGTGACCGGACGCCGATGTGTCGGAGCGGGGCTCGCCGTACCGTCCGCGATGGCCGAACCCGAAGGGCTGGCCCTCAACCCGATGCACCTGGCGTGGCCCGCGGGAGCCCCGGTCCGGGAGATCTTCGCCGAGCAGGTGCGTGCCGCCGGCCTCGACGGCCCGGCCTTCGCGGGGAACGACGTCAACCTCGCCGCCCTCGCCGAACACCGGCACGGTGCCGGGCGTGGCGCGCGCGACCTGCTGTGCGTGGCCACCGGCCACCGGGGTGTCGGCGGCGCGCTGGTGCTCGACGGCCGCCTGCACACCGGCAGTTCCGGTCTCGCCCTGGAGGTCGGCCACGTCGCCGTCAACCCCGGCGGCCGCCCCTGCCATTGCGGCAGCCGGGGCTGTCTGGACGTGGAGGCGGACCCGCTGGCCTTTCTCACCGCGGCCGGACGCGAACCCGGCCCCGAGGTGTCCCTCCTGAAACAGGCCGACACGCTGATCCGCGAGCACTACGACGACCCTGCCGTCCGCTCCGCCGTAGCCACCCTTATCGACCGCCTGGGCCTGGGCCTCGCCGGCCTGGTGAACATCCTGAACCCGGACAGGATCATCCTCGGCGGCCTGCACGGCATCCTCCTGGACGCCGCCCCCGACCGGCTGCGCGCCGTCGTCGCCGACCGCAGCCTGTGGGGCCGCAGCGGTGGCGTCCCCATCCTGGCGTGCACTCTGGCTCACAACAGCCTGGCCGGCGCCGCCGAACTCGCCTGGCAGCCGGTCCTGGACGACCCGCTGGGGGCCCTGGCGTAACAGGCAGGCGGGAGGCGAATGCCCGTGCCGACAGGCGCACCCTGCGCCGACCGTCGCACAATGACCCACGACGTACGAACGGGCTGCACGCGCGGGCCGTGGGAACAGGTTGTGCGAACCGGCCCAGGGGTACGTCCCCGACCGACCGACAGAAAGCCGAGGTCATGACCGACAAGCTCACCGTGAGCGTCCTGGGCACCGGCATCATGGGCGCGGGGATGGCCCGCAACCTCGCCCGTGCCGGCCACACCGTCCGTGCCTGGAACCGCACCCGCGCCAAGGCCGACCCGCTCGCGGCCGACGGCGTGCACATCGCCGGCACCCCCGCCGAGGCGGTCGAGTCCGCCGACATCGTCCTGACCATGCTGTACGACGGTTCCGCCACCCTGGAGACGATGCGGCTGGCCGCACCCGCGCTGCGGCGCGGAAGCGTCTGGGCGCAGTCCACCACCGCCGGTCTCGAGGGTGTCGCCGAGCTGGCCGGCTTCGCGCGCGAGCACGGCCTGCTCTTCTACGACGCCCCGGTGCTGGGGACCCGTCAGCCGGCCGAGGCCGGACAGCTGACCGTGCTTGCCGCCGGGCCGGCCGAGGGCCGGGACGCGGTGACGCCGGTGTTCGACGCCGTCGGCGCCCGCACCGTGTGGACCGGGGAGGACGGAGCGGCCGGCAGCGCGACCCGCCTCAAGCTGGTGGCCAACAGCTGGGTCCTCGCGGTCACGTCGGCGGTGGGTGAAACCCTCGCCCTGGCCAAGGCACTGGACGTCGAGCCCGACGGTTTCTTCGACCTCATCGCCGATGGCCCGCTCGACATGGGCTACCTCCGCGCCAAGGCGGGGCTGATCCTCGACGGGCCGCTGTCCCCGGCCCAGTTCGCCGTGAACACCGCCGCCAAGGACGCCCGTCTGATCGTCCGGGCCGGCGAACAGCACGGTGTACGCCTGGACGTAGCCACCGCCGGCGCCGAGCGCATGGAACGCGCCGCCGCCCAGGGCCACGGCGACGAGGACATGGCCGCCGCCTACTACGCCAGCTTCGACGAGCCCTCCGTCTGAACGGCCGCCCCGGTCGCCCGCACCGCTGCCCTCAGCGGCCGCCGCATTCCCTTCCGAGCACCTGTACGCAACGTCCGGGGACCTGTCCGAAGAACCTCCGAGGAGTCCGTAGTGTCCAAGCCCCCGCTGCCGCCCGAGGCCGACGCCCTGCTGAGCCGCCCCAACCCCTGTGTCATGGCCACTCTCCGCTCCGACGGCGCACCCGTCTCCACGCCCACCTGGTACGTGTGGGAGGACGGTCGCGTGCTGATCAGCCTGGACGAGGGCCGGGTGCGCCTGAAGCACCTGCGCCGCGATCCGCGCGTCACCCTCACGGTGCTGGCCGGTGGCGACTGGTACACCCACGTCACCCTCATCGGCCGCGTCGTCGAGCTGAAGGACGACGAAGGACTGGCTGACATCGACCGCCTCTCCCGGCACTACACCGGCAATCCGTACCCGGACCGGGTGCGGGCGCGGGTCAGCGCCTGGATCGAGGTCGAACGCTGGCACGGCTGGGGCGCGATGAAGGACAGTGACCAGCCGTCCACCTGAGCCTCGGCTGCCCGGAACGGGCCCATCCTCAGGGCTGCCCCCATGGCGTCCCGGGGAACCGGCTCCCAGGGACGCCATGGGGGCAGCCGCTGCACTGTACGTACCAGTAGGTACAGCAGTCGAGGTGGAGGGGAGCAGGCGTCGCCGTCCCGCGCACTCCCCCTGGGGTACGCACAGTGCCGCTGGCCGTACGACGCCCCGGCATCGTTGCAGCACAACGAGGAAGCACGACGCTTCGCACGACGACGACAACAAATCGGCGCGGCACGCCCCCGGGGCCACCTCCCCAAGACCACCTCCCCAAGACCACCGCCTCGGAGACCACCGGCTCACCCCCCTGCGCGTTCCTCGGCTGGGTGCTCGTCGCGGCCTCCGACGGTGCGAGCGACAGCAGCTTCGTTTTCGCGATGCCGCCGCTGCAACTCGCCGTGGTGGCGCTGGTGGGTCTTGCGGCCGGAGCCCTGGTGGTGCTGCGCACGGCCCGGCGTGCGGCCCGCATGGACGTACCGCGGGCGGTCGCCGCCGAGTGAGGACCCCCCGTACCGGAGGAGGTCACCGCCCGGTCAGCCGACAACGGCGGACCGGGCGGGAGCGGGTTCGGTCCGGCGGTCCTCGACGGCGTGCTCGACGAGCGTGACCTCCGCGAACCGGCGCACGGCGTGCTCACCGGTGGTAATCCGCGGATAGTGGTCCCAGTCCGCGACGGGAGCCGCGGACGGCGCCGGCAGCGTGAACCACACGACCTTGCCGGACTCGCCGTCCGGCAGGGCGCCCCAGCTCTCGCTCATCGCGGCCACCATCGCGAGCCCGCGCCCACAGGTGGCGAGCGGAGCGGCGTCCCCGACGACCGGCAGCCGCGGGTCGTGGTCGCGCACCGAGACCTTGAGCCGGTCGAGCAGCACCTCCAGCTCGACCTTGCAGGTCTTGTCGGGCTGGGCGTGCCGGTGGACGTTGGACAACAGCTCCGTCACACCGAGCGAGGCCCGGTCTATCAAAGGGTCCATATGCCAGTAGCGCAATTGCGCAGATACGATTCTGCGGACCTGGCCGATCCGCGACGGCAGAGCCTGGAGCTCCACCGTGCAGTGTCTGCTTGGGTGAGTGATCACAGCTGCGACTCCCCGGTGTCAGGTCCGGACAGACGTCCGGAAGAACACGGAGTACGGATCCAGCAGGGTGCCTGCGTGACATGGCCGCCTGCTGTCGTGGCCGGCGGGCTGGTTCGCAGCGTTATCGCCGGTAAACCCAGAGTGACGTGAGAACAGCGTGACGCAGGGCCTGGGGCGGCGCAACTCGCGGGCATCTCAGGCGCCGCGCCCCGATGCCCGGCGTACGGCCTCGATGAAGCGGCGCGCCGCGGGCGGCCCCGGCTCGCCCGGCGCCGGGTCGTGGTCCCCCAGGGTCAGCAGGTAGCGGTGGCCGTTGAGGTCGGCCAGGGCGCGGCCCCCTGGGGCGAACCAGGGCCGGGAGGCGCGCACGGCCTGCACCGGCGCGCTGTCGATCTCGCTTCCGTAGCTGGTGAGCAGCTCGAGCCTGCCGTCGCTGATCCGTACCTGTCCGGCCCGGGTGAGCGACCGCAGCCGCCTGCCGATCCGCACGCCCCTGGCCGTGAACTCCAGCTCGGCCATGCCACCCGCCCCCTTGTGCGCGTCGGTGTACCGGACCGTGCTCCGCGGGCCGGCTCATGTCCTGATCCAGTGTGCTCTCGTCCGGGACCTTGCTCCGCGGGAAGTCTGCCCGCCCCCGCCGTTGAGCACCAGTACGCACGCTCCCCTTCCGGGGGCGTCCGAAGCACTCGCGCGAATGCGCCCCCGCCGCCGTGTGTCGGAAGGTGGCGCCGAGGTGGGGTCCAGGGCTTCCTTTGAGCCCCCCAAAGGGACGTTTATGCAGATGGGAGATGGTCCGCAGGGTTCTATGATCGGTGCGTCGGCCGCGCGGGACGCCGTCGGCGCGCTCAGCGTAAGGAGCCCTGTCGTGAGCATTCCCCAGCAGTCTCCACAGCCCCAGCAAGCCCCGGATGGCACCACCCTCGACGCCGATCACAGCGACCCCGGCTACCGCGACTGGCTGAAAGAAGCCGTGCGCAGGGTCCAGGCCGACGCCAACCGGTCGGCCGACACCCACCTGCTGCGCTACCCGCTGCCCGAGCGGTGGGGCGTGCACCTCTACCTCAAGGACGAGTCGACGCACCCGACCGGCAGCCTCAAGCACAGGCTCGCCCGCTCGCTCTTCCTCTACGGACTGTGTAATGGCTGGATCCGTCCGGGCCGCCCGGTGATCGAGGCATCCAGTGGCTCGACCGCCGTGTCCGAGGCGTACTTCGCGAAGCTGATCGGGGTGCCCTTCATCGCCGTCATGCCACGCACGACGAGCGCCGAGAAGTGCCGCCTGATCGAGTTCCACGGCGGCCGGTGCCACTTCGTGGACGACCCGCGCACCATGTACGAGGCGTCGGCCGCCCTCGCGGCGGAGACCGGCGGCCACTACATGGACCAGTTCACCTACGCCGAACGCGCCACGGACTGGCGGGGAAACAACAACATCGCCGAATCCACCTTCCGCCAGTTGAAGTTGGAGCCCCATCCGGAGCCCGCCTGGATCGTCGCCACGGCCGGCACCGGCGGCACCTCGGCGACCCTCGCCCGCTACGTCCGCTACATGCAGTACGACACCCGCATCTGCGTCGCCGACCCCGAGAACTCCTGCTTCTTCGAGGGCTGGACCACCGGCGATCCGGACGTCACCTGCGACCGGGACTCCCGCATCGAGGGCATCGGCCGGCCCCGGATGGAACCGAGCTTCGTGCCCGGCGCGATCGACCGGATGATGAAGGTCCCCGACGCGGCAGCCATCGCCGCCGTACGATTCCTGGAGCAGGCGATCGGCCGCAAGGCGGGCGGCTCCACCGGCACCGGGCTGTGGAGCGCGCTGAAGATCGTCGCGGAGATGGTGGCCGAGGGGCGGCAGGGGAGCGTGGTGACGCTGCTGTGCGACCCGGGGGACCGCTACCTCGACAAGTACTACTCGGACGCCTGGCTGGCCGACCAGGGCCTGGACATCGCTCCGTACACGGCGACGATCGAAACGCTGCTGCGGACAGGAACCTGGCCGGACTGACGGCGACCGCCGCGCGCGTACGGTCGCGTGACCCCGTGATGTCGGGTGACTTCTGGCCGAAGAGCCGAAGAGTTGAGAAACCGGGAGCCGAGCCGGAGCCCGAGTTCCTGGGGCCCGGTCAGACGCCCGAGGGTTCCGCCGACTCCTCGGGCTCGCCCGCCACGACCAGCCGCGGCAGGTGCTCAGAGATCTCGTCGCGGGCCTCGGCCGGCAGTCCGGAGTCCGTCACCAGCGTGTCCACCTGGTCCAGGGAAGCGAACGAACTCAGGCCCACCGTGCCCCACTTGGTGTGGTCGGCGACCACGACCACCCGCCGCGCCGACTGCACCAGTCGCCGGTTCGTCTCGGCCTCGGCGAGGTTCGGCGTCGACAGCCCGGCCTCGATCGATATCCCGTGTACACCGAGGAACAGCAGATCGAAGTGGAGCACCGCGATCGCCTGGTCGGCCACCGGCCCCACCAGTGAGTCGGACGGCGTGCGCACACCGCCGGTCAGGACGACCGTGGCCGCGCCCTGCCGGGGGCCCGAGGTGCGCTGCGCCGCGTGGAAGACGTCCGCCACTCGCACCGAGTTGGTGACCACGGTGAGGTCGGGCACGTCGAGCAGTTGACCGGCCAGCGCGTATGTCGTCGTACCGCCCGAGAGGGCGATCGCCGCACCCGGCGAGACCAGTTCGGCCGCCGCTCGCGCGATGTCGTCCTTCGCGCTCAGCTCCAGACCGGACTTGGCCTCGAAGCCGGGTTCATGGGTGCTGGCCTCGACCAGCGGGACCGCGCCGCCGTGCACCTTCTCCAGCACGCCCTGCCGGGCGAGGGCGTCGAGGTCGCGGCGGACCGTCATGTCCGACACGCCGAGCTTGCGGGTCAGTTCGTTGACCCGGACTCCGCCGCGCCGCCGGACCTCGTCGAGGATCAGGGTGCGCCGCTGCTCCGCGAGGAGGTTCTGATTCTCGCTCACGTACGCTCCGGTCCTTTCGCCGCCAAGCCGTCCGACACACCCCGCGCACCCGGTCCGACTGGCGCGTTCCTTCCGCCAGTGCGTCGGCGTCCCATCCTCGCATGCCGGGGCAAGGGCGGCGCACCCAATATTCGTCGCGTACATGTCATTATTGTCTCGTGGGTTGCGCGTTCGGCACCCGGATCGGGGAGATTCCGTGAGGAGAGGTGTCAGCCGCTCCGGCAGGGGAAAACCTGTTGCCCGCACGGACGGATCCGACGGCGTGTCACGGGGGAAGTGCGAAGCAGTGGAACGTGCGCAGGAAGGCAGACCGGCCGAGCGGGCCGAGAGCATGGACGGCCCCGCCGAGCGGCCGAAGGACTCGGGAACCGCCCTGGAACTCCTGGTCCACGGCGTGGGCGGCGCCACCCCACAGGACATGCTGAACGATCCGCGCACCGTGCGGATCGCCGGCGACGACATCGCCGCCATATTCCGGCGCGCCGACGACGTGCAGGCGGAGCGCCTGCCCGCCGGCCACCGGGACGGACCGGTCCCCGAGGCCTACGTCTGGTGCAACCTCACCTCCGGGAACGGCACCCGTGCCCTGTGGCTGTTGCTGCTGCCCTTCATGGTGGTCAACCTCGCCCACTGGATGCGCCCGGCGGCCCGAGGCCGCAGACGGCTCACCCGGCTGTACGGACTGCTGGTGCGGCTGGCCGGACTGAGTCTGACGGTGCTGCTCGTCGCGGCGGCGTGCGAGGTCGCCCTCGACCTGGCGGCCTGGCAGTGCGCGGGCACGCAGGCGTGCGCCGACCGGCACTCCTGGCTCGGCTTCCTCTCGCCCGAGGCATCGGACGACGGCTGGTGGAGCGAGCCGGGCCGCCGGCTCGGCCTCGCCGCCCTGGTGCCCACCGCCCTGACCGGGCTGCTGTGGTACCTGTCCCTGCGCACCTGGAGCGCGTACGAGTCCCAGCAGCCGATGTCCCACGAGCCCGAGACCGAGCCCGAGGACGGCGGCCCCACCGCCCTGGGCCGGCCCGGTTTCTGGTACGGCCGTCGCCTGGTCGCCCGGCTTCGTGCCGCGCACACCGCCGCCGGACTGCTCACCGTCGCCTTCGCGCTCGCCCCCGCGGCCGCCCGGTACGACCGCGCACCGGGCGGATCCGCGGCACTGGCCCTCCTCGGCCCACTCGTGCAAGCGACCCTGATCGCCGCCGCGGCCGTCGTGGTGTGGGTGGTCTGCCGCCGCGGCCGCACCGACCGCCGTCTGGACGACGCCCTCGACGCACACCTGCTGCGCCTGCTGCCCCTCGCCGCGCTCCTCCTGCTCGCCCTCACTCTGGTGTACACCGGATGGCGACGCCCCGGCTGGGAATCGACGGGCCGGCTGCCCGGCGACATGACCTTCGACGCGATCGCCCTCGTCCAGGGCCTGCTCGTGACCGTCCTCGCCGGTGTCGCCCACGCCCTGCACCGCAGCGCCCCCGACCGGCGCGCCGCCATGCGGGGCCTGGCCGGACCGGCCGTCGCGATGCTGGCCTGCGCGCTGGGCGGCGTGATGTCCGGCGGCGTGGCCCAGCGCGTCTCCGACTGGCTGGACGGCACCGGGGTGTCGATCCCCGGGCCGCCGGTGGTCCTGACCTGGCAGGCGACCGTGATCCCGCCGCTGCTCGTCCTGATCCTCGGGCTCTGCTGCTGGCTGGCCCGGCGGGCCTGGCACATCGCCCGCGACGAGCGCGCCGCCGTGGCACGTGAGTTCCCGGGCGAAACCGGCGACCCCGCCCGCACCCGGCGGATCGCCAACGCCCGCGCCATGGCCTCCCTCACCGACCGGGGACCCCGCATCGTCGCCGTCACCTCCGCCGCGACCCTGCTGCTGGGCGCGGGCGCCCTCGTCGGCGCGCTGGCCACCGACCGCACGCCGGGCGAGGCCGCCCAGGGCACCTACGCCGTCGCCCACGGCGCCGCCGAGACGGCGCAGGCGCTGGGCTCCTGGCTGATCGGACTCGGCTTCGTACTGTTCGTCACCTGGGGCCGACGCGCCTACAAGGACGCCTCCGCGCGGCGCACGATCGGTATCCTGTGGGACGTCGGCACCTTCTGGCCGCGCGCCGCCCACCCCTTCGCCCCGCCCTGCTACGCCGAACGCGCCGTGCCCGACCTGACCTGGCGGATCGAGACCTGGACGCGGGCCACCGGCGGACGCCTGGTGCTCTCCGGCCACTCCCAGGGCAGCGTCCTCGCCGCCGCGGCGGCCTGGCAGCTCACCCCGTCCACCCGGGGGCGCGTCGCCCTGCTCACCTACGGATCCCCGCTGGAGCGGCTGTACGGCCGCTGGTTCCCCGCCCACTTCGGACCGGACGCGCTCGGCGCGCTGCACCAGGACGTCGACTGCTGGCGCAACCTCCACCGCCGCACCGACCCCATCGGCGGCCCGGTGCGGCTGTCCGGCGACCGCGGCCCCGAGGTGGACCGTCCCCCGCTCAAGGACCCGCTGGCGTACGGCCGCACCGAGAGCCATCCACTGCCCGCGCCGATCCTCGGCCACTCCGACTATCAGGCGGACCCGGCCTTCGCCGAGGAACGCCGGCGGCTGCTCGCCCGGCTGCGGCCGGACGTCCCGGCACCGCGCTGCACGGGAGACCCCGACGACGGCCTCCGCACCGGCACGGAGGCGCCCACCGCGTGAGGGGCGAGTCGCGACGCGTGCGGTGCCGTCCGGGTCAGGGCAGTTCGGGCAGGTCGTCGGCGAAGAGCAGGGTCAGGTCGTCCGTGCTCGGCTCCGGCAGCTGGGCGACCCGGCTCGCGTGCCGTTCCACCATCGCCTCGAACGTCTGCCGCGCCGTACGGCCGTTGCCGAAGGCGGGGCCCTTGGGGATCTCCGTGAAGTACTTCAGCAGGCCCTCCGAGGCACCCGGCGCCAGCCGGTACTCGTGCTCCTCGGCCTGCTGCTCCACGATCCGCAACAGCTCACCGGCCCCGTAGTCGCCGAAGGTGATGGTCCGTGAGAAACGGGACGCCACACCCGGGTTGACGGACAGGAACCGCTCCATCTCGGCCGTGTACCCCGCGACGATCACCACGACCGCCTCCCGGTGGTCCTCCATCAGCTTCACGAGCGTGTCGATGGCCTCCTTGCCGAAGTCACGCCCGGAGTCCTCGGGGGAGAGCGCGTACGCCTCGTCGATGAACAGCACGCCGCCGCGCGCCTTCTCGAACGCCTCCTGGGTACGGATCGCCGTCGAGCCGATGTGCTCGCCGACCAGGTCGACACGCGAGACCTCGACCAGATGCCCCTTCTCCAGTACGTCGAGGGAGGCGAGGATCTCGCCGTACAGCCGCGCGACCGTGGTCTTGCCGGTGCCCGGGGAACCCGTGAAGACGAGGTGACGCTTGACGGACGCGGCCTTCAGCCCCGCCTGCTGCCGGCGCCGGCCCACCTCGATCATGTCCGTGAGGGCCCGCACCTCCCGCTTGACGCTCTCCAGGCCCACCAGCGCGTCGAGTTCGCCGAGCACGGTCTTCGACGGGCGCAGTTCCTTCTCCGGCTCGGTCACCGACTCGGGCGGCGTCCGCTCGGCCGGCTGCCCGGGGACGGCGCCGAGCAGGCCCAGGGAGTGGCTCGTGGTCTGCAGGGCCGGCTCCGGTGCCGCCGGCGACGCGAGACTGCCGCTCTCGTCGCTGGCGCAGTCCTCCACCACCGGGCCCCCCGCGCCGGGAGCCGCGCCGCTCTCGGCGAACTCGTACCCACCGCGCGCGCAGCGTTCCGTGCGGCACTTCCGCAGCGTCGTCCGGCTGCCGTCTATCACGTGGAAGCCGTAGCCGCCGCTGCCCGTGACCCGGCAATCGAGGAAGCTGCCGCGACCGCCGGCCGAGACGTAGACACCGGCCTCGGCGGGGGAGTCGATGGTGCAGCGCTCCACGGTCGGGTCGGCGCCCTTGGTGACGATCACGCCGGTCTGCATCCCGTCCAGGGTGCAGTTGTTGAGGGTTCCCCCGCTGCCGTGGTCCCGGAACCAGGCGCCCGTGGCCGCCTCCCGGATCCGGCAGTCGTCGAGCTGGGCGGTGGCGCCGTCGCTCACCGACACGGCGGTGTTGCGCACCTGCGACAGGTCGCTGTCGACCACGTCCGCGCGCGAACCGCGGTCGAGGACGAACAGGGCGTCCGGCACGTCGTGCACCCGGCAGGAGTCCAGGACGACGGTGGCACCGTCGCTCACCCACACCGCCGGATAGTCGCCGGTGCTGTCGAAGATCTCGCACTGATTGGCGTCCACGCGGGTGCCCGGGTCCCACACCGACAGGCCGTTGCGGCCGAACTGCCGCACGGTGGTGCGGGTCATGGTGAGCACGGAGCGGGACCGCAGATCGACCGCGTTCTCCGGGATGTCGTGGATACGGCAGTCGGCCAGCGTCAGCACGGCGTCGGTGTCGAGCGTGACCCCGTCGCCGGTGATGCGGTGCACATCGCAGTCGGTGAGGTGCGCGGTCGCCCGGCCGGTCACCTGGACACCGCTGCCCCGCACCTCGTAGACCTCGCAGCCCACCGCCTCGAGCGCCGAATTCTCCCCGGTCGCGGTCAGGCCCGAGCCCGCGGCATGGTGCACGCGGCAGCGCTCGAGGCGGGGACGGGCGCCCCCGCGCACCGCGACGCCCGCCTGCCCCGCGGCGACGACCTCACACTCCTCGAACACTCCGCCCCCGCCGTCGAGCACGGCTATGCCGACCCCCGCCGGGTTGTCGACCGTGCAACGGCGGACCGTCGGCCGGGCGCTGCCGCGCACCTCGATGCCGGCCGCGGACCGGGTGACCACCCGTATGTCCCGCAGCTCCGGCGTGCCGTCCTCGACCAGCAGGGCGGGCGCCGCCGCGTCCTGCCCCTCCACATGCAGGTCCTGGACCACCGCCGAAGCGCGTACGGTCAGCGGAACCCCGTCCAGGGGCGCGATGCGCACCGAGCCGGGCGAGCCCTCGGGACCGCGCAGGGTCACCGCCCGCTCCACGACGAGATTCTCCCGGTAGGTGCCCGGAGCGACGGTGAGGACGTCGCCTTCGGCCGCGGCCTCCAGGGCGGCGGCGAGCGACGCGTACTCACCTGTGCGGCGCCGCCACCGCGATGTGCCGGTGTGCGTCACCTGGACCGTGCCCTGTGCCATGGCGTAGCTGTGCCCCCACCTTGTTGTACGCGGGTTTGTCGTCGATTGCTTCGGCCGCTCCACCGTAGCGTGCGCACGGCCGCCGGATTGACCAGAGGTGGAAGGCGGTCAGCTTCCGGTGCCGGTCCTGCCCCAGTCGGGGCCTGCTTTGTCCCATGCCCGGTCCAGGACGGCGTACCGGTGCCGGACCATGCGCCGGACCATCAGCCGTCTTGCGCCCTCGGTCAGGGCCGCCGTCAGCAGGGCCGCGCCGAAGCCGGCGAGCACGGCGTGCGTCGTCGCCGTCGCGGTGTCCAGCGGGCGGGCCGTTATGCGGCCCCCGTCGTCGGTCCACAGGGGGAAACGCCCGCCCGGCCGCGGGTCCTTCAGGCGCACCAGGGCCGGGCGTTGGTGCCCGGTGCCGTCCGGGGCGGTCCAGCGGGCCATGACCCGGGTGCGCAGGACCTGGCCGGACGAACCCTCCGGGTCGAGGCCCGGAGGGGCGGGCTCGAGAACCCGCACCACCGTGGCCCGCACCTGGTGCCGTGCCTTGTGCTGCTCGCGCACGGAACGCTGAAGGGCGTCCTCGGTGGCGCCCCCGGCGAGGGCACCGACGAGCGGAGCGGCGACGAGAACGAGCAGCAGCGTCACGAGCGCCAGGAGTCCCTCGGCCAGGTCGGTCGGGCGGCACAGCGGATTGCGCCGCCAGCGCCAGAGCCCGCTGATCACCCGCACCGGCCGCACCCCCTCCCCCCATCCATGACAACCCCGCGGCGGAGCCGTTCACCCGAGGTTCTGCCGAAGAGAGAGGGACGTCACTCCCGAGGCCCTCTCCTCGACTTCTCAGAAAGGCCAACGGGCGGGCCCGGGACGCGGTTCCCGCACACGCTCAGGGAATCGGGCGGTGGCGGAGGAGGACTGACACGGCGTCCACCGGGCCAGGAGGTGCACGGAACCCGCCGGGCGAGGACCGCGGCCGGGTCCGTCCGGCGGGCGGGCCTGCACCGCATTCGTCAGGCGAGGACCGTGACCGGATCGCCGACCCGGACCGTACCGGGCGCGAGGGGCACCAGGTTCTGCCCGAACACCAGCCTGTCGCCGAACCTGCGGTGCCTGCCGAGCGAATGCAGTGGTTCCCGGCCGCGCTCGGCGGTGCGCTGGTCGGTGGTCGTCACCACACACCGGCCGCTGGGCTTGGCGACACGGAAGGCGACCTCGCCGACCGTGATGCGCGACCAGGTGTCCTCGGCCCAGGCGGTGGTGCCCCCGACGACCAGGTTCGGTCGGAAGCGGTTCATGGGCAGGGGCCCTTCGTCCGCGTGATCACCCCCGGCGACCAGGGCGTTGAGGGCGTCGAGGGACGCGGTCGTGGTGAGCAGCAGGGGATAGCCGTCGGCGAGGCTGACCGTCTCGCCCGGCAGCGCGAACTCGGGATCGACCGGCCGGCGCGCGGCGGGGTCGTCCAGGTGCACCAGACGTACGTCGGCGCCGAGGAAGGCGCTGCACCAGGTGTGCACGGCGTCGCCCTCGGCCGGCACCACGTCGATCTTGTCGCGGAAGATCTCCACCCGCTCGGTGCGGCCGCCCGGCGCGGGCACGGGCACGGTCACCGGGTCCCTGCCGGGCGCGGACAGCCGTAGACCGCCGCCGGGCAACAGCTCGGCAGCGGCCAGTGCGAGGCGCGGATGCCCGCGTTGTGTGACGACCCTCCCCCCGTCGTCGATCAGCATCCAGCGCCGGTCTCCGGTCGGTCCCCAGGGCTCCACGACGACCTCCCGGAGAGGCAGGCTCCGGAAGGCCTTGACCGGATGTACGTGAATCGAGTGCAGCAGCGCGTTCCCCATGGAGTCATCGTGCCAGCCGGCGACGACGGCTTCGGGGGTCGGCGGCCCGCGGGACGGCTCAGGGCCCGGGGCTCACTGCCTGGAACGGCTCAGTATTTGGTGAGTGCCGAGTACTGCTCAGTACCCGCGGTACTGCTGGTTGTTGTACGGGTCCTGGTACGGAGCAGGCGCCGGGCGCGGGGCCGCAGGGCGCATGGCCTCGTAGCCCGCACCGGGAGCGGCCGGACGCGGCTGCTGCGGCTGGGGCCCGGGGTAACCGCGCGGCGTGGTGGCCTGCTGCGGAATGTACGGCGCGTGCGCCTGTTGGAGCGGGGCCGGCTGCTGCGCCTGCGGATAACCGTAGGCGGGCTGGGAGGGGCCGGCCGGGAGCGCGGGCAACGCCGAGGGAAGCGCGGGCAGATGACTGCCCGGCGCGTCATAGACGGAGGGGACCCGGATCGGGGCGATCTGCGGGGTGCCCCGCTCGGCCACGAGGGAGTCGTAGATCGGGGTGTCCGGGAAGGAGGCGGAGTAGTAGCCGCCGCCATAAGTGGAGCGGGGGGAGGTCATGGCCATAAGTTAAGCCCACGATGTGCTGGTTGGGGAGACCGATAAGAGGGTTGTTTTCCGTGCCCGACGTGCCCTGGGATAGCTAATTCGGGCGAACTTGGATGAAACGGCTGTACGTCCGGATGGCTATCTGGTAAAAGCCGAGTTCCGGTGGGGTTACCCGGGGGAGATCGGCCTCTCCACGCATGCCCCATGGGAGTTCCCGCGTGCGGGTACTAGGTTGTGCGGACGGAACACGACGCATGCCGGGCACTGCCTGGCGGGGTGACACGTGATGGGGGCGGACATGTCAATGCCGAAGGGGTCGAACACGCCGGTGCCGACCACGGCACTCCGGGTGGAACTGGGGTGGCGCACCGGCCCCGGAGTACCCGACGCGGACGCCTCCGCGCTCCTGCTGGTCGGCGGCAAGGTCCGCTCCGACGCCGACTTCGTCTTCTACAACCAGCCCGCCCATTCCTCCGGAGCCGTCCGGCACGAGGGCAAGCGGAACGACGGCGGGCAGGTCACCGACACCGTCCTCGTCGACCTCGCGCGCGTGGAGCCCGGCATCGAGACGGTGATCCTCGCGGCCTCCTCCGACGGCGGCACCTTCGGCCGGATCCCGGATCTGTACATCGAGGTCAAGGACGCCGCGCAGGGCACCGTCGCGGCCCGCTTCGACAGCACGGGCGCGACCAGCGAGAGCGCCTTCGTACTCGGCGAGTTCTACCGCCGCCAGGGCGCCTGGAAGTTCCGCGCCGTCGGACAGGGCTACAGCAGCGGACTCGAGGGACTGGCCACCGACTACGGCATCACCGTGGACGAGCCTCAGCACGCCGCTCCCGCCTCCCCGGCGGCGGCTCCACCGGCCCCGGCGCCCCCGGTCGCCACGCCGCCGCCCCCGGCGGCCCGGCCGGCCGGGCCGCTCCCGTCGGCCGCGCCTCCCGCCGCGTCGCCGGTCCGGCTCACCAAGGTGACGCTCACCAAGGCCGCTCCCTCCGTCTCACTGGCCAAGCAGGGCGGAACCTCGGGCGCCCTCCGGGTGAACCTCAACTGGCAGGTGCGCAAACAGTTCTCCGGCTGGGCGGGCAAGCTGGGCCGCCCGGTCGCCACGCACTCCGACCTCGACCTCGACCTGTGCGCCCTGTTCGAACTCAGCGACGGCAGCAAGGGAGTCGTCCAGGCCCTCGGGAACGCGTACGGGTCACTGCAGCGGCCCCCCTTCATCCACCTCGACGGCGACGACCGCACCGGCGCCGTGGACTCCGGCGAGAACCTCACCGTCAGCCTCGACCACAAGCGGTACTTCCGCCGCATCCTCGTCTTCGTCACCATCTACGAGGGCGCCCGCTCCTTCGCCGACCTGCACGCCACGGTCACCCTCCAGCCGCAGCACGGCGCCCCGATCGACTTCTCGCTCGACGAGTGCACCGTTCCCTCGACGGTGTGCGCCCTCGCCCTCATCACCAACACCGGCGGCGACCTCGTCGTCCAGCGCGAGGCCCGCTACCTGGTGCCCGACCGGGGCGTCAGCCCGCAGCGCACCGTCGACCGCGCCTACGGCTGGGGCATGAACTGGACCCCTGGCCGCAAGTGATCCCGGCCACGAGCGGCTCCGGCGGCACGTGATCCCCGATCGCCACGACGCCTGACGGGCCGCCGGTTCAGCCCTCGTCGGGCACGGCGCCCGGACGCGTGTAGGTGCGGCCCTTCCAGGCCGCCCCCCGCCCCCGGTAGTGCTGCACCGCCGAGTCGACCGTCATCAGGAGGTACAGGAACGCGGTGAACGGCAGCAGGGGAGCGAGCCACAGCGGCTGCCGGTAGTAGCGCAGCATCGGGACGTACGTCCCCGTCATCACCAGCCAGGCCGCCGCACCGGCGGCCACGGCCGGCGTGTTCCCTGCCGCGAGTCCTGCGGCCACCGCCACCGGCGGCACCAGATACACCAGCGCGAGACCCGCGACCGTACCCGCCAGCAGCACCGGGCTGTGCCGCAGCTGCGCGTACGCGCAGCGCGACACCATGCGCCACAGGTCGGCCGGCCGCGGGTACGGGCGCACACTGTCCACCCCTTCCGCCAGCCCCAGCCAGACCCGTCCGCCGACGGCCTTGACCGCCCGCGCGAGCGCCACGTCGTCGATG
Source organism: Streptomyces chlorus (assembly GCF_042655885.1). Lineage (NCBI taxonomy): Bacteria > Bacillati > Actinomycetota > Actinomycetes > Kitasatosporales > Streptomycetaceae > Streptomyces > Streptomyces chlorus. Next base: position 19,502 of record NZ_JBHSOA010000035.1, on the reverse strand, counting down.
ACGGCCTGCCGGACGGCGTCCGGGATCCGCGCCCGCTCGGCCGCCTCCGCGCGCAGCAGCACACAGCCCCCGGCCGCCGCGGCCGTCCGCGATCCGTCCCGCCCGACCCGGCGGAACGGATACAACTGCGCGAAGAAGTACACGAACGCCGGTACGACCAGCCGCTCCCAGCCGCTCTCCACGCGCAGCCGCGCCATCTGCGAGACGACGTCGAACCCGCCGGTGCGGGCCGCCGCGACCAGCCGGCGCAGGCTGTCGGGCGCGTGCGCGATGTCGGCGTCCGTGAGCAGCAGATACTCGGGCGCACGCGCGCGTGCCAGGCCGATGCCGTGCCGCACGGCCCAGAGCTTGCCGGTCCAGCCGGCCGGCGGCTCGCCGGGCGAACCCACGGTCAGCGGCAGTCCGCCGTGCCGGTCCGCCAGCTCACGCGCGAGCCGCCCGGTGCCGTCCGTACTGCCGTCGTCGACGAGGAAGACCTCCGCCCGCCCGGGATAGTCCTGGGCGAGCAGCGACGGCAGGCTCACCGGCAGCACCGCCGCCTCGTCCCGCGCGGGAACGACCACGCACACCGACGGCCACGGCTCCGGCTCCCGCCGGGGCGGAAGCCGGACGTCCGTACGCCAGAAGAAGCCCTGGCCGAGCAGCAGCCACAGCCAGGCGGCGAGGGACACGACGGCGGTCCACACAAGGGCGCTCACGTGCGCATTCTGCCCCGGACGAGGGGCCGGACACGGCCCATCGACTATCGTGACCGGATGAAGATCGCGCTCATGGACTCCGGAATCGGCCTGCTGGCGGCCACCACAGCGGTACGGCGCCTCCGCCCCGACGCCGATCTCGTCCTCTCCCTCGACCCCGACGGCATGCCCTGGGGGCCCAGGACCCCGCAGGACCTCACCGCCCGAGCCCTCGCCGTCGCCGAGGCGGCCGCCGCGCGCCGGCCCGACGCCCTGATCGTCGGCTGCAACACCGCGACCGTGCACGCGCTCACCGCCCTGCGCGCCCGCCTCGAACCGGCCCTGCCCGTCATTGGCACTGTCCCGGCGATCAGGCCGGCGGCGGCCGGCGGCGGACCGCTGGCGATCTGGGCGACCCCGGCCACGACCGGCAGCCCGTACCAGCGGAACCTGATCCAGGACTTCGCCGGCGGCGTCGACGTCACCGAGGTGCCGTGCTGGGGGCTCGCGGAGGCCGTGGAACGCGCGGACGAGAGCGCGATCGCCGCTGCCGTCGACGCCGCCGCCGAACTCACCCCGGACGATGTAACGACCGTTGTCCTGGGCTGCACCCATTACGAACTGGTCGCCGAACGCATCCGGGCCGCCGTGCAGCGCCCCGGCCTGCCGCCGCTCGTCCTGCACGGCTCCGCCGGAGCGGTCGCCGCCCAGGCCATGCGCCGCCTCGGTGAGCAGCCCGCCCCCGAGGCCCCGGCGACCGGCACCCTCACCGTGCTGCTGAGCGGCCGCGAAGGCGCGCTCCCCCTGCGCGCCCTCACCTATGCGGAAGGCCGGCTTCTCCAACAGGTCACCCCCGCGGTGTGAGCCACCGGCCACCCGCGCCCCGGCCCTTCGTCCGCACCACGGCCCTTCGCACCCGGTCGGCGCAGTGGCGCCGGGCTCCGCGGTACCCGCGGAGCGAAACGTGGGTAATCTCGACGGTATGAGGGACCACCCCCGCGGCGCCCCCGCCCCGTACCCCTACGTCTGGACCGGTCGCGCGACCAACCGGATGCAGTGGCTGCTGGCGCTGATCGGTGCCGCCTGTTTGGCGCTCGGCATCGTGCTGGCCGTCGACTCGGCCTGGTCGAGCGGCGTCGCGCCGCTGGCCATGGCCGTCGTCGGGTGCATCGCCGCCGGGCTGCTGGTCCTGTTCGGCACCCTCGCCTTCGTGCACGTCGCGCTGCGTGTCGACGAGGACCACCTGGAAGTGCGCTGCGGCCACATAGGAGTGCCGCGCCGCCGCATCCCGCTGTCGCACGTCGCCGGAGCCGAGTTCGTCCCGTACGTCACCCCGCGGCACTGGGGCGGCTGGGGCTACCGCTGGAGGCCCGAGAAGGGCACCGCGGTCGTCGTGCGCCGGGGCGAGGGCATCGCCCTGAGCCTGTGGGACGGACACACCTTCACGATCACCGTGGACGACGCGGAGGCGGCGGTGACCGTCATCCGCGGCCGTCTTCACCCGCACCGGCCGGACCCGGCAGACTGAGCCGCCGCGCCGGAGGCGGGTCACGGTGTGGGCCGGGTCCCGCGTACGGGAGTGTCCGTCCGCTCACCTCCGGTGCGCCGGGTCCCGCGGACGGGCCGCCGCCGTGATCAGCGATCAGGCCGCGCACGCCCCGAACACCACGACGCCCGCCGTGTCCAGACCGCTCCGTCTTTCGCCGTCCGCATCCGGACCGGCGGAAACCATCCCCGTGGAACCCACCCCGCACCCCGCACCGCGTCGCCCCCGACGGTGACGGGCCCCGGCCGCCGACACCGCGACGGGCCGGCACGGCAGAGGCACCGGCACACGGTAACGGCTGGTGGGCGGTTTGGGGATGTGCGGGGACGTGTTGTGACGAGCCGCGCTCGGGGACACCGCCTCCGCCTGCGGCCCGTCCCCGTACGGCCGGTCGCCCGCGCGGCCGGCACGGTCGGTGCCCAGGTCGGCCGCCGTAGACTCGCGGAGTGACCGTCACCGCAACCTCCGTCGGCGAGTTGGATCCGATGCCCCCGCAGGCCGCGCCCAGCGCGTGGCGCCGGTGGCTCGTGCGCCTCGTTCCGGCCGCAGCGGCAGCACTCTCCGGGCTGCTCCTCTACGTCAGCTTCCCGCCGCGCACTCTGTGGTGGCTGGCGCTGCCCGCCTTCGCCGTCTTCGGCCTGCTGCTGCGCGGGCGGAGCTGGAAGGCGGGGCTCGGCCTCGGCTATCTCTTCGGGTTGGGCTTCCTGCTGCCGCTGCTGGTGTGGACCGGTGTGGAGGTCGGCCCCGGTCCGTGGATCGCCCTCGCCGCGATCGAGGCGGTCTTCGTCGCGCTGGTCGGCGCGGGTGTCGCCGCGGTCTCGAAGCTGCCCGGGTGGCCGGTGTGGGCCGCCGCGCTCTGGACCGCGGGGGAGGCGGCCCGCGCGCGCGTGCCGTTCAGCGGTTTCCCCTGGGGCAAGATCGCGTTCGGGCAGGCGGACGGCGTGTTCCTGCCGCTTGCCGCGCTGGGCGGCACCCCCGTGCTCGGCTTCGCGGTCGTCCTGTGCGGCTTCGGCCTGTACGAGATCGCGCGCGTGTCCCTGGACGCCCGCCGTACCGGGACCGTGCGGCGCGGCGCGGCGGCCGTCGGCGCGCTGAGCGTGGCGCTGCCCCTCGTGGCCGCGGTCGCCGCCCGGCCACTGGTGAGCGACACGGCCGAGGAGGGCACGGTGACCGTCGCGGTCGTCCAGGGCAACGTGCCGCGTCTGGGGCTCGACTTCAACTCCCAGCGGCGTGCCGTCCTCGACCACCACGCGCGCGAGACGGAGCGCTTGGCCGCCGCCGTCGACGCGGGCAGGGCCGAGCGGCCCGACATCGTGCTGTGGCCGGAGAACTCCTCCGACATCGACCCCTTCGCCAACGCCGACGCGCGTGCCGTCATCGACCGCGCGGCCCAGGCGATCGGGGCCCCGGTCTCGGTCGGCGCCGTGGTGGGCAAGGACGGCAAACTGCTCAACGAGCAGGTCCTCTGGGACCCGGTGAAGGGCCCCGTCGACACCTACGACAAGCGGCAGATCCAGCCCTTCGGCGAGTACCTTCCGCTGCGCCCCCTGGTCGGGGCGATCAACGACGAGTGGACGTCGATGGTCCGCCAGGACTTCAGCCGGGGCACCGAACCGGGCGTGTTCACCATGGCCGGCACCGGGGTGGGACTCGTCACCTGCTACGAGGCGGCCTTCGACTGGGCGGTGCGCGACACGGTCACCGGCGGCGCCCAGCTGATCTCCGTACCCAGCAACAACGCGACCTTCGGCCGCAGCGAGATGACCCACCAGCAGCTCGCCATGTCCAGGGTCCGCGCCGTCGAGCACAGCCGCACCGTCACCGTCCCGGTGACCAGCGGTGTCAGCGCGATCATCATGCCGGACGGGAGGGTCAGCCAGAAGACCGGCATGTTCGTCGCCGACTCCCTGGTGCAGGAGGTGCCGCTGCGCTCCTTCCAGACCCCTGCCACCCGCCTCGGCGTTCTCCCCGAGATCGCCCTCGTCCTGGTCGCCGCGGGCGGCCTGGGGCGGGCCGTCGGCGCCGGTGTGCGCGGGCGGGCGCGCCGGTGACGCGCGGGCGTACGGAGTACGCACACCCCCTGAAGAGGCGTGGAGCGGCCCGACCTGCCCGTTAGGGTCGGGGCATGGCTACTCCTGATTTCATCAGCACCCTGCGCGCCTCCGCCGGTCACCAGTTGCTCTGGCTCCCCGGGGTCACCGCCCTCGTCTTCGACGACGAGGGCAGAGTGCTGCTGAACCGCCGGTCCGACACCCGTAAGTGGTCGGTGCTCGGCGGCATCCCCGACCCGGGGGAGCAGCCCGCGGCCTGCGCGGTGCGCGAGGTCGAGGAGGAGACCTCGGTGCGCTGCGTCGTCGAGCGGGTCGTGCTGGTCCAGGCGCTGAACCCGGTGACGTACGGCAACGGCGATATCTGCCAGTACATGGACATCACCTTCCGCTGCCGTGCTGTCGGCGGTGAGGCCCGGGTCAACGACGACGAATCGCTGGACGTCGCCTGGTTCGCCGTGGACGCGCTGCCGGAGCTGAACGAGTTCGGGCGCTTCCGCATCAAGCAAGCCATGACGGACGTACCCACATGGTTCGACCCCACTACTTCTGGCTGAACTGTGGGGCGCAACCACATGGGGTGGGGTAGGGGCGCTGCCTAGGGTCGGGACATGACCGCGCCCCACGCCCTCTCCACCCCCGTGGCCCCCTGCTCGACCTCGGTGGCCGTACCGCCTTCGTCACCGGTGCAGCCGGCGGCATCGGCCGCGCCTGCGCGCTGCGGCTCGCGGCCGCCGGCGCCAAGGTGAGAGCCGTCGACCGGGATGCCGTCGGCCTGGAGGCGCTGGCCGAGCAGGCCCAAGGCCTCGACGGCAGTATCGAGCCGCACGTACTCGACCTCATGGACCTGGACGCCGCCGAACTCGCCGCCGCGGGCACGGACGTGCTGGTCAACAACGCCGGGCTGCAACTGGTCCGCCCGATAGAGGACTTCCCGCCCGCCGTCTTCCACACGGTGCTCACCGTGATGCTCGAGGCACCGTTCCGGTTCATCCGCGGCGCCCTGCCCCATATGTACGGACAGGGATGGGGTCGCATGTACGGACAGGGATGGGGTCGCATCGTCAATGTTTCCTCGGTCCATGGGCTGCGCGCCTCGGGCTATAAGTCCGCCTATGTGTCCGCCAAACATGCTCTCGAGGGATTGTCCAAGACCGCTGCTCTCGAAGGCGCACCCCACCGGTGTCACCTCGAACTGTGTGAACCCCGCCTATGTGCGCACCCCACTGGTCGAGAAGCAGATCGCCGACCAGGCACGGGCGCACGGCGTCCCCGAGGAGGAGGTCGTGTCCACCGTCATGCTGCAGGACAGCGCGGTCAAGCGGCTCATCGAACCGGAGGAGGTCGCCGAGGCGGTGGCGTACCTGTGCGCCCCGCAGGCGTCCTTCGTCACCGGAACGTCGTTCGTACTGGACGGTGGCTGGACCGCGCACTGAGCCACGACCGACCGGTGACGAGAGTGAAGGGAGAGCCGACGTCGGCCGTGGCGCCCACCGCCGACGCCCTCACCCAGGAACCCACGCCGGATGACCCGGTGCCCGCTCGGCCATGTTGTCCACAGGTCCACGGCCCCCCGCCCGCCGATTTGTCCACAGGCCTGACGGGGCGGCCGTGGGATAAGGAATCCTGTGACCATGTCCCGCGATCACGTGCAGTCCGCCGAGCGCCCGGCCCCCGGTGCCGGAGTGCCGGGCGGGGCGCGCCCCGACGACCGTCCCGCACACGAGCCACACGACCGTCCCGCACAGGGCAGTGCCGAGACGCCGTTCCTGGAGCTCCTGGCCCGGGACGCGTCCGCCGAGGCCTATGAGCAGCCGGTGCTCCTGGCCCGTGCCGAGGGACTGCCCACCGAGCGGATCACCGCCCTCGAACAGGCCCGGAGGCTCGCCCTGCGCGTCCGCTCCGACCTGGAGGGGCGGCGCCGCCGGGAGGCCGAGCTGTCCGCGCTCTTCGAGACCGCCCACGACCTCGCCGGCCTGCGGGACCTGGACGCCGTGCTCCAGGCGATCGTGCAGCGCGCCCGCTCACTGCTCGGCACCGACGTCGCCTACCTCAGCCTGAACGACCCGGCCCGGGGCGACACCTACATGCGGGTCACCGAGGGCTCGGTCGCGGCCCGCTTCCAGCAGCTGCGCCTCGGCATGGGGGAGGGGCTCGGCGGCCTGGTCGCCCAGACCGCCCGACCCTATGTCACCGACGACTACTTCCGTGACGACCGCTTCGACCACACCCTCACCATCGACACCGGCGTCCGGGACGAGGGCCTCGTGGCCATCCTGGGGGTGCCTCTCATGCTCGGGCACACCGTTATCGGCGTGCTGTTCGCCGCGGACCGGCGGGCCCGGGTCTTCGAGCGGGAACAGATCGCCCTGCTCGGCTCCTTCGCCGCACTCGCCGCGGCCGCCCTCGACACCGCGAACCTGCTCGCCGAGACCCGCTCGGCCCTCGCCGGCCTGGAGCGCGCCAACGAGATCATCCAGGACCGCAGCGGAGTCATCGAACGCGCCTCCGACATCCACGACCGGCTCGCCGAACTCGTCCTGCGCGGTGGCGGGGTCCACGACGTGGCCGCTGCCGTCTCCGAGGTCCTGGACGGCACGGTCGAGTTCACCGAAGCCGCCACCGCACCCGCCCGGGCCCTCGAGGCGTCCCGCGAGGAAGCACACGCGGTGCGCCACGGTCGCGACTGGGTCGCGGCCGTGGCCGCGGGCGACGAACTCCTCGGAGCCCTTGTACTGCGCGGCCACCCAGGCCTGGACCCCGTCGACCAGCGCACTCTGGAACGCGCGGCCATGGTCACCTCGCTCCTGCTGCTCGCCCGCCGCTCCGCCGCCGAGGCCGAGCAGCGCGTCCGGGGCGAGCTGCTCGACGACCTGCTCGACGCCCGCGACCGCGATCCGCGCCTGCTGCGCGAGCGCGCGGCCCGGCTGCACGCCGACCTCGACGCGACCCACGCCGTACTCTCCGCCCGCCTCGAGGGCTCCGCCGCCGACGCCGACGAGGAAGCGGATGCCCGCCGGCGTCTGTGGGCCGCGGCGTCGCACCTCGCGGCGACCCACCAAGGTCTCGCCGCCGCACGCGACGGCGGCACCGTTCTGCTGCTACCCCTCGGCCACGGCGACACCGCCACCGACCTGGCCCGCCGCACCGCCCGCCAGCTCGGCACGGCCGTCCACGAGCCGGTCACCGTCGGAGCCTCCGCCCCGGTCGAGCACCTCACCGCCCGCCCCGACACCGTGGCGGCGGCCTATGCGGAGGCCCGGCGCTGCCTCGACGCCCTGCGCGTGCTCGGCCGGTCCGGCGACGGTGCCGCCGCCGAGGACTTCGGCTTCCTGGGGCTGCTCCTGGCCGGGGAGGGGGACATCGCGGGTTTCGTCGACCGCACCATCGGCCCGGTCGTCGCGTACGACCAGCGGCGCGGCACCGACCTGCTGCGCACCCTCGACACGTACTTCGCCTGCGGCATGAGCCCCGCGCGCACCAAGGACGACCTGCACGTGCACGTGAACACGGTGGCCCAGCGCCTGGACCGCGTCGGCCGCCTCCTCGGCGACGACTGGCAGAGCCCGTCCCGCGCCCTGGAGATCCAACTCGCCCTGCGCCTGTACCGGTTCTCGGCACCGGCACCGGCGTCGGCACGGGAGTAGGTACCCGTACCGGCCTGGGTAGCAGCACCGGCTCCGGCTCCGCCACCGGTCGGTCGTGCCGGGACTCGGGTTCGGTGATCACCGGGCATTCCGCCCGGTGCAGGAGGCCGTGCGCCACCGATCCCAGCCTCATGCCGGAGTATCCCCCGCGCCCGTGTCCGCGCCGAACAGCAGCGGCACCCGGCCTTGCGTCCCGGCCGGCAGCGCCCGACAGCCGGGGCGCGGCGGCGCGCAGGCCCGGTCGGCCGACATCGTGGCGGAGCGCCGGCTCGCGCCGAAGAACCGCAGCCGGAGGTTCTCCGGGGACAGCTCCTCGTACAACCTCTGCAACTGTCCGTGATCTCGCGGCGGCACGGGGCGGAGGGACACAGTCGTGCCGTCCGAGAGCAGGGCGTGAACCATGGGTCGACTGCGTCCGTGGTCAGTCATCGCGGGCCTCCTGGAAACCTCTCCGGACTTGAGCATCCAGCCGCCCAAGGCCCCGCCCCAGGGGCTGGTCGGGGTGCGCCGTAGGGGCCGGTCGGCCTCGGCGAACCGTGGATACCTCGAGTCCGGTGGATCAGTCCTCCGGCAGTAGCAGCGTGCAGGTCTCTCCTGGCGCGACGGTGACGGCCCGGTCGGTCAGGACGACACGGATCGGTGCCTCCTCCGAGCCGGGCACACCGATCCGCAACTTTCCGGGGCGCAGCCGTACGCCGACACCCCAGTGGCCCCGGTAACGCAGTGAGAATCCGTACTCGGACAGGGCTGGAAGCGGCACCGGGTCCAGCCGCAGGGCGTCCTCCCTGGTCTCCAGGCCGGTCAGGCCGCGCTGCACCAGATCCAGGCTCCCCGCCATGGCGCCAAGGTGGATGCCCTCGCCGGTCGTGCCGCCCTGGAGGTCGGCGACATCCTGTTCCAGGGCTTCCTGGCAGTACGTCCATGCCTCGGCCCGGCTGACCCGTGCGAGGACCCATGCGTGGACGAGACTGCTCAGGGTGGAGCCATGACTGGTGCGCTTCAGGTAGTAGTCGACGGTCCTGCGCCAGATCTCGTCTTCCACGTCATAGCCGAGGCGGCGGAACAGGTCCCGGAGCTCGGCGGGCGAGAAGAGATAGCCGAGCATCAGGACATCGGCCTGTTTGGAGGCTTGGTAGCGGTTGACGGTGTCACCTTCGGCCTCGAGGATCCGGTCCAGCCGCCGGATACTGTCGTAACGTGCGCGGTAGCCGTCCCAGTCCAGGTCGGCGAGGTCGCCGTAGCCGTCGAACTGGCTGATGACCCCGTGGTGGAAGGGAACCAGCAGCCGCCGGGAGATGTCCTCCCACTTCGGGAGTTCGCCGCTGTCCAGCTCGATGCGCTCGAGCACCTCCTGCCGACGCCATACAGGAATTCTCCGCACCAGTTCCAGGGCGCGGCTGAGGACCCAGGCGGCGGTGACGTTGGTGTACGCGTTGTCGTCGATGCCGGGGCGGGCGGCGTCCGGATAGCTGTCGTGGTACTCGTCGGGACCGACCACGCCGCGGATGCGGTAGCGGCCGATGTCCGGGGCGAAGTCCGCGGTGTCCGCCCAGAAGCGGGCGATCTGCAGCAGCATCTCCGCGCCCTTGGTGTGCAGGTACTCGGTGTCGCCGGTCGCTTCGCAGTACTGCCACACGTTGTAGGCGATCGCCGAGCCGACGTGGTGCTGGAGCCGGGAGTTGTCGGGCAGCCAGCGCCCCGAACGGGGGTTGAGATGCAGTTGCTGGGTCTCCTCACGCCCGTCGCTGCCGCTCTGCCACGGGTACATCGCCCCCGCCCGGCCCACCTCGCCGGCCGCGCGGCATGCCTGGGGCAGGCGCCGGTGCCGGTAATTCAACAGGGCTCGAGACACTTCTGGAAAGTGCAAGTTCAGGAAAGGCAGCACGAACAGCTCGTCCCAGAAGACATGACCCCGGTACGCCTCGCCGTGCAGACCCCGGGCCGGCACTCCCACGTCCAGCTCCGCAGTGTGCGGGGAAAGTGTCTGCAGCACGTGGAACAGATGCAGCCGCAGCACGCGGCCCGCCTCACCGGGCACCTGGATGTCCGCGCGCCGCCACAACCGCGCCCACGCGGCGACATGGGAGTTCACGAGCGCAGTGAAGTCCCCAGCCGTAGTCACCCGGTCGACGGCATCCCCGTACGGGTCGTTGATCGCCAGGTCACGAGAGGTGTGCAGGGCAACGATCTTCTCCACGACGGCAGGCTGCCCCGGGGCGACCGGTATCAGTAGCCGGTGTACCGCACGGTGGCGGGACAGACGAACCTCCGACGACTCGGGCGGCGGCCCAATGACGACCGTGCGGGCCGCCATACCGATGCCGACGTCGGAGGCGCTGGTGCGGCACCGCAACCACGTCGTGTCGGCTCCGACAGCACCGGCCCGTACGTGGGCCAGATGGTGCCGGTTGAGGGACCGGTAGCGGTGCACGTTGCTGTTCATGACGCCGCCGTCGAGGACGGACTCGACCTCTATCTGTCCCGACCGCTCCTCGGCCGTGAAAACGGTCCGCAGCGTGGCCAGGTGAGGATCCGCCATGTGCACCAGGCGGATCTGCTGCACGCCCAGCACACCTGCCTCGGCGTCCCGGTAACGGAACGTGCGCGTCAGCGTGGCACGGCGCAGGTCCAAGGTGTGCCGGTAGTCGAATGGCTGTCCCCCGTCAGGAGAGAACCAGGGGCCCGCCGATTCGTCCGCCGAGCGGAAACGGAACCGCAGGAGCAGCCAGTTCGGAAGATTCACCAGGTCCTCGTTCACCACCTGCCGTCCCGCCACGGTCGACTGCAGGCGGTTGTACACTCCCGCCGCGTAGGTGGCCGGGTAGTGCACCAGGCCCGCCCTGCACTCGGGCACGGCACCGCGGGTGGCGAAGTAGCCGTTGCCGAGCGTGCACAGCGATTCACGCAACCGTTCGGCAGCGGGGTCGTATCCCTCGTACTCCCAGGTCCATTCCGACATCCGTCGCACTCATCCTCTCCTCGGGAGACGCTCTCCTCGACGAGCCGTGCAGGAGCGCGGCCCGAGGACCGGAGTTCAGACCCGTTGAGGGACGACGGCGACCGGGCACTCGGCGTGATGCAGCAGGGTGTGGACGACCCTGCCGAGTTGCAGACCGAAATGGCCGTGCCGCCTCAGCTCACCCACGACGATCAGGTCGGCGTCGGCCGATGCGTCCAGAAGGACTGTGTGAGCGGAGCCTTCGACCGTTTGCCGATGTACGTCGACCTGCGGGTGCTCCCGTACGGGGTTGCGGAGTGCGTCGGTGAGAAGGGTGGAGGCTCGTTCCTCATGGACACCGGCGGCGTCTTCCCCGACCGGAGAGTGGTCCACGTGCTTGTGGGCGGGACGGCGCCAGGCCCGTACGGCATGTAGCTCGCAGCCGCGTGCTTCCGCCTCCTGAAAGGCAAATCCTACGGCGGCCGGGCTCACGGTGGATTCGCCGACGCCGACCACGACCCGGCCGAGGGAGCCCTGGCGATTCCGCTTCCCGCCACGGACCACGACGACCGGGCAGACCGCACGGGCGGCAACCGCGAGACTCACCGATCCCAGCAGCATCCCGGCGACCTCTCCGCGGCCTCGGGAGCCTGTGACAAGGGCAAAGGATTCAGGCCCCGCGTGCAGCAGCACGGACACGGGGTCCTCGGGCAGCACCTCGCTGGAGACCTTCAGCTCCGGATGGCGCAGCCGGACGCGTTCCGCGCACGAGGCGACGATGTTCTCCGCCATGATCTCCCCGGACGGGAAGTCGGTGCTGAAGGAGGGAAGGCGCCGCTCGTACCGCTCCCACAGGAAGCCGTGGACCAGCCGCACCGGCAGCCCGTGGTGCGCCGCCTCGTCCGCTGCCCAGTCCACCGCCTCCAGACTGGAATCCGACCCGTCGACGCCCACGACCAGCGGGAGCTCCATCGTCCCCACCGCCTTTCTGCCCAGTCACCGTGAGAATCCCCTGTCAATACCGTCGCACCGCCCTCGGCCCACCGCGACACATGCTCCGGCTCCCGGAGCGCCTCCGCCCGGGTTGCGCCACGCCGGTTTGCGGCGATCGTGGAGTCATGCGGCCGCCAGGAGGACACCGCTGGATCAGCCCCCGCAGTCATGGCTCGGCCGCGTGCCGAGACGTCCGTGGCCGGACAGGAGGAGCCCGGCTCCACTTCGAGGTCGCGGAGAAGGGACGGCCATCATGGTTGTGCGGACCGGCGTCTTCGGTGCCATGACCAAGGAGCATCGCGAGCAGTTCATCTCGCTCGCTCGTGAGGTGTCGTTCGCGGAGGGCGAGCGCATCCTCGACGAGGGCGGCAAGGCGGACCGCTTCTGGATCATCCGCACGGGCACGGTGACTCTCGGCCTCCACGTGCCGGGCCGGCGGGCAGCCCGGTGTGTGCCCACGAGTTCGACGCGGCGACGGTTCGTGAGATGTGCGCGAAGGACCCGAGGCGGGCTCACGAGCTGTGCGCTCATGTCTCCGGCGTGCTCACGCGCCGGCTCCGGGTCCGCCCGGGTGCGACTGTTCGACCTGCGCGCGCCCTACGGTGCGGACGAGGTTCCCTGAATGAGACGAGGTGCTTCGAAGTGCCGCAGACTCCGCACATCGTGAGCGATGTGATGTCCCAGACGGTCGTGGCTGTCGGACGCGACGCGCCCTTCAAAGAGATCGTCCGGACCATGGAACAGTGGAAAGTCAGTGCCCTGCCCGTCCTCGAGGGCGAAGGCCGCGTGATCGGTGTCGTCTCCGAAGCCGACCTGCTGACCAAGGAGGAGTTCCGTGACAGCGACTCGAGCCTCTTCGAGCAACGCCGGAGTCTGTCCGACGTCGCCAAGGCCGGAGCGGCGAAGGCGGAGGAGCTCATGAGCACCCCGGCCATCACGGTCCACCCCGACGTCACCCTGGCCCAGGCAGCCAGGATCATGGCCGTCCGGCGCGTCAAGCGTCTGCCCGTGGTCGACGACGTCGGCATGCTCCAGGGCATCGTCAGCCGTGCCGATCTGCTGAAGGTGTTCCTGCGGTCCGACGAGGACATCGAGGAGGAGGTTCGCCGCACCGTGGTGTCCTGCCTCTTCCCGGCCTTCAGTCACGCCGTCCATGTGAACGTGCACGAGGGAGTCGTCACCCTCCGCGGGCACATCCGCGACACCTCGCTCATCTCGGTCGCCGTGCGCCTGGTGCGTGCCGTGGAGGGCGTCGTGGACGTCGAGCCCCGACTCGCCGGTGAGTCCGCCACTCCGGCCGGACCGGGGGCCGGGCCGGCATCGGAATGAGGCACCGTGCGGTCGAGCACAGCACGTACCGGGCACGCGAGTCCGACAGGCATTCCTCACGCGACCGAAGTAATGCGGCGCCCGGTGATACGCGTGGGCTCGATCGACACCCACATCTCGCGTTCGCCCCCCGGCCACGGCTTGGTGTGGGCCCGGCCGGCCAGCCTCCGCACAGTGTCGGGCTCGGTGACCACCCGCGCATGTCCGGCGACGAGCACGCTCCAGCCCTGGCTCATGGCCTCATCCACATGGTCGACCTCGAAGGCGACCTGTGATCCCACGGCCGCCGCTGGGGTGGACTCCGGCGCGGTGCGGAACGCGATCTCACCGTCGATGACGTCGTAGTTGACCGGAACCACCGCCGGGCCGTCAGGCGTCGACACCGCGACGCGTCCCACGCCGTGTGTGGAGATCAGGGCGCGGCATTCCTCGGGGTCCAGGTCTCGCAGCTGAGGATGCAGGAGTGCCCGGCCCTGGCCGGGAGGCAGATCGATGCCACCCCCGAGCAGGGCGGTGACGCCGGTTCCCAGCGCGTCGGCCAGACCGATGAGACTCGCCATGGTCGGGTCGGCCGGCTGTTCTTCGAGGTACGTCAGGTACTCCGGCGTCATTCCGGCGCGGTGGGCCGTCTCCGCCCGGGTCAGTCCCTGGCGTACGCGCTCGGCAGCTACGCGTCGGCCGACGTCCCCCGGATTGGAGGGCCTGCCGGGCGGAATCCTGCCCGACTCGGCGTCCTCCTGCCGACTTCCCCCGTCCGTGCTCGGTCGGGACGACTCTGACGTTCTACCGCGACGCCTGTGCTCGATGTGACGGATGTGTGCGTCGGGCCCGGGAAAGACGAGGGTCACCTCGTCCGTGTCCGACCAGCGCACATCGTAGGGAGGGGATCCGTCCGCGTGGTGGAGTCCAACAATCTCGCCGTCACGCTTGGTGACACCGGTGGCATGGCTTTCGACAACGAGTTGATCGCCGAGTTGAGCTCGCATGATCGCCGCCGTTTCCTGAAAATGCTGTTGTACCCAACGTGCCACGCACGGGGTGCCACCGCATGGGATGAGAAACCCGGATCCGGGGAGCACGACAGCCGGTTCGGGGCTGAACCCTCGCGTGCATGGCTCCCGACCCGCTCAGCACCCGACCATGGCCGACCACCGGCCTGTCCCCACCCGGACGGAGAAGCGACATGCACCATCGCACGGTCGCAGAACTCATGACCCGTAACGTCGTGCGAGCACAGCGCGACATGCCCTTCAAGGAGATCGTCAAGCTGCTCGCGGAGAACGATGTCACCGCCGTGCCCGTGGTCGACGCACTGGACCGCCCCATCGGTGTGGTGTCCGAAGCCGACCTGCTGCGCAAGTCCACGGCTCAGGCCGACCCGGCCGGCCGGACACCGGTTCCTCATCTGGAGGCGTGGGAGCGGGCAAAGGCCGAAGGCGCCCGGGCCGAGGAGCTGATGTCGGCCCCCGCCGTGTGCGCGCGCCCGGAGTGGACCGTGGTCGAGGTGGCTCGCCTCATGGAAGTGCAGAATGTCAAGCGACTGCCGGTGGTGGACGAGACGGACCGGCTTCAGGGCATCGTCAGCCGCGGTGACCTGCTAAGGGTCTTCCTGCGCTCCGACGACGCCATCCGCGACGAGATCACCAAAGACGTGCTGCGGGAGACACTCGGCCCCGCAGCCTCGGGGGTCACGGTCCACGTACGCGAGGGGCTGATCACGCTCGGTGGCTCCGTCGAAGTTGAGAACCTGATCCCGGTGATCGAGCGGCTGTGCCGGAGTGTTGACGGCGTGGTCTCGGTCTCCGAACACATCGCGCACGGAGGAGACGACTCCCGAAAATCTCCCGACGGCACATGACCCTTGTCCGCGTTCTACGGCATCCTCCGTGTTTCCGGCCCGGCATCGGCCGGGCTCCCTCCGGGCGAGCACTCCGCCCTGCCGCAGCCGTGCCCAGGTCGTCGAGGTCGCGCTCGGCGATGTCCACCAGCCGGCGGCCGAGGTCGTGCATGGCCCTGCCCGCCGCCAGTTCGTCACCGGCCTTCGGAACGACCGTGTCGGCGGGGTTCGGGTGCGCGGCCCCGCGCCCGGTGAACTCTGTAGTGCCGGTGTTCAACACCACGCGTGCTTTGGTCGTTTCCTCCTCCTCGAAGAGGTGGAGGCGGACCTTCCGTTCCACGGTGTGCGGCATCTTTTTCCTCCTCGTCCCGGCATGGATTGCTGTGATCCGGACGCGCTCTGTTCACGGGCCGGCAGGTTCCGCAGCTGAGGCCAGAACCTCGTCTTCGATACGGCGGCGGATTTCGCCAGTGAGTGCGGCCAGTCGCCCGGAGGTCATCGTCCGTAGGGCAAGGGGTTTCCGGATCGGACGTGCTGCCGACGGAAGCCCGGCCAGGTCAGTGGCGAACCTGAAGGGCGCGTGCCCGTAGCGCCGGGGCTCCGAAATCTCCGCTGTCCAGCCGTAGCGCCGAGCCGATCGCAAGACCCAGGTCCCGCAGCACGCGGGCCGCGACACGGCCCCCTTGTCGGTGTCATAGGTGTCCACCAGAAACGTCACGGGGCGCCGGGGTGGGCCCGGGCGAAGGCGCGGAACGCCTCCTCTTCCTCCGTCCCGAACGCTCGATGTACGGGTGGGCCATCGTGCCGGCGGCCGGCAGCCCTTCGTTGGTGGCTGCGGCAACACCGATGCCTTCGCCTCGGTGTTGCACCGGCGGCATGGGCGGCCACAGCCGGGCCACCGAGCCGAGGAGCAGTCCAGCGAGATCTCCGAGGCTTCTGGACCCAGGCGCCGGCGCGAGGGCGTGGCGCCCTTTGCCGACCAGGACAGATGCCGCGTCCTTGTTCAGCACCTCACTCGACAGCCATACCGGAGGAGCACACTCTCTGGCTTGCCCCGAGGCGGCGGCGACCGGATCGGACATCTCGTGGTCCGCTGCGGTTGTGGGCGAAAGATGGAGCGACGCCGTGCCGGAGCGCCTCGTCCGCAACCCGGTCCACCGCTTCGAGGCTCGCCTCGGGACCGTCGATGCCAACCACCGGAGGAACCGCCATCGCTTTCGCCTCCCTCTCATGCCGGACTTCATGCCCGTCCGTTCGCCACCGTTGCGCGGACCACATGCGCTACGAGGAGATCTGGGGTACTCCTCGACGGAGAAGCGTCGTGCTCAACACATCGACCAGACGCTCATGCGGCGCACGGAGCACACCCCAGGACCGACCTGCACGGCCCCGCCGCTCGGGGCGCCGGCAGCCTGACAGCAGCCCCACACCGTTCTTCCCGCTTCGTACGAGACGGAGGCAGTCGCCATGGAACGAGTCGTCACCGTGGGCCTCGACGGCTCACCCGAGAGCCTTGCCGCCGCCCATTGGGCCGCCGACGAAGCCGAGCGGCGCACTCTCACGCTGCGCCTGCTGCACGCATGGCCCCTGCTGGCGCCGGAACCGACTCGCATCCCTTCGGAAATCGATCAGAACTACTGGGCGAAGCGGCTCGTGCACGACGCCAAGGCGGAACTCCATACGCATCACCCGGGCCTCACCGTCATCGGCAGCCTGGTTGCCGACGACGCGTCGGACGCGCTGCTCCGGGCGGCGTCGGAGTCCGAGATGCTCGTGCTCGGCTCGCGCGGCCTGACTCCTGTGGAGAGCTACTTCCTCGGCGACATCAGTATGACCGTCGTGGCACGCGCCGAGCGGCCCGTGGTCCTCGTACGTGCTGACGAGCGTGCAGAAGAGCCCTCGACGTTCGAGTCAGGTGCGGCAGGCGGGGTGGTGGTGGTGGGGCTGAAGCTGCACGGGGCGTGCGACGACCTGCTCGAATTCGCCTTCACCACCGCCGCGGTGCGGGGCGTGCCCCTCCGCGCCGTCCATGGCCGCAGCATCCCGATCCACGCGTACGCCCCTTGGGGCGTGGACCACACCGTGACCCAAAAGGAAAGGCAGGACGCGCAGAAGCACCTGAGTCAGACCCTCCGCCCTTGGCGCGAGAAGTTCCCGGGCGTGACCGTGACGGACACCATTCGTCTCGACAGCCCCGCCAGGGCCGTCGTAGCAGCGGCCAAGGGCGCCGAACTTCTGATCGTCGGCCGGCGCAGTCACCCTGTCCCGGTGCCACGCTTGGGCCCTGTAGTCCAGGCAGCCGCTCACCACGCGCGCTGCCCTGTCGCCGTCATCCCCCATGACTGAGCCGAGCTCGGGCAGCAAGCCGGTAGTGCCGGAGCGGCGGGCCGACATGTCAGAACTCCGGCCCGGTGCCGCTCGTGGGACTGCGCCGCTTTCGCGTGCGGAGGTGCTCGAGACCCACACAGCGGTGGTGATGTTCGTCGGGGACCGCGCCTACAAGGTGAAGAAGCCGGTCGACCTGGCGTTCCTGGACTACACCACGGTGGCCGCCCGGAGGGCCGCGTGTGAGCGGGAAGTCGTCCTCAACCGCCGCTTCGCCCCTGACGTCTACCTCGGCGTCGGCGAATTCCACAGTCCGGACACGGACACGCCCGAGCCCGTCGTGGTGATGCGCCGCATGCCCTCCGAGCGTCGCCTCTCCCGACTCGTACGGGGAGGCGTGGTCGTGGACGACGCCCTTCGGGCCATCGCCCGGCTGCTCGCAACCCACCACGCGAACGTACCCCGCAGCCGGGAGGTGGACGAGCAGGGGACGCGCGAAGCGCTGTCGTCGCGCTGGGAAGCGAGCTTCGCCCAGGTCCGTGCCCTGTCCGACGACGGCACCGCCCCCGATGGGGTGGAGGAGATCGAGCGCTTGGTACGCCGCTATCTCGTCGGCCGCGAGCCCTTGTTCGACAGGAGGATCGAACAAGGGCGGGTGGTCGACGGCCACGGAGACCTGCTCGCCGAGGACATCTTCTGCCTCGACGACGGCCCGCGCGTCCTGGACTGCATCGAGTTCGCCGACCCTCTTCGTTACGTCGACGGCCTCGACGACGCCGCATTCCTCGCCATGGACCTGGAACAGCTCGGCGCCCCGGAGGCCGCAGCGTTCTTCCTCGCCGCGTACGGCGAGTACTCCGGCGACCCGGCACCGCCTTCCCTTCGCCACCACTACGTCGCGTACCGCGCCTTCGTCCGTGCCAAGGTCTCCCTGATCCAGGCACGCCAGGGCACGCCCGACGCGGAACCGGCAGCACGCCGGCTGATCACTGCTGCCCTGCGCCACCTGCGCGTCTCGGCTGTCGGCCTGACACTCGTCGGTGGTCTCCCGGGCAGTGGGAAGTCGACGCTCTCCGGCGCGCTGGCCGACCGGCTGGGCGTCACCCTGCTCAGCAGCGACCGTCTCCGCAAGGAACTGGCGGGTATCCCGGTCGAGCAGTCGGCGACCGCAGGCTACGGCGAAGGCCTGTACTCACCCGAGTGGACCGACAAGACATACGCGGCCTTGCTCAACCGTGCGTCGGCCCTGCTGTCCCGCGGCGAGTCCGTCGTCCTCGATGCCACATGGGTCGATGCGGGGCAGCGCCAAGCCGCCCTGCAGATGGCGGAACGCACCCACGCCGATGTGGTGGCCCTGCACTGCCAGGCTCCGGACGAGGTGACCACAAGCCGCCTCACCAGCCGCGCACCCGGGGCGTCCGATGCCGGTCCCGACGTGGCCACCGTCATGGCGGCCGTGGAACCGCCGTGGTGGGAAGCCGTCAAGGTCGACACGAGCGGCCCCCTGGAGACCGCTGTGGTCCAGGCACTGGCAGCGATTCGCCCCCACGTCGACTGCCGGGCCCCGGTCTTCCGTCGCCCTTGCACGGAGCCGGACTGAGGGCTCGCAGAGAATCAACCTGTTGCTTCCCGTGATTCAGCTCGTTGGTGTGGTGTGGTGTGCAGTGTGGTGTGCGCGTTTCCGAGTCGATCCGGCAGGGCCACGCACCGTATGTCCGTCACGGCCTCAAGCGAGGAGGCCGCCGTGGGTGAACCGGGACTCCTGACCCTGGCGGGCCGTGGCTGCTTGCTTCCTCACCCCCTTCCCGCTGCTCGCGCAGCACTGAAGCCACCTCCCGATGGACCGCCCAGGACCGCCTGGGAACGCGGCTGCGCCCAGCCGACGGCGCCTCGGCCAGGGTGTACTGGGAGAACCGCCTCGGCAGTGGCTGGGCGAAGGGTCCTGCAGCGGGCCGGGCGAGATGGCTGTACCGCACAGGTCCGCCATTGCGGCCCAGCCGCACACAAAGTCCGCCAGTCCCAGTTGCCCGGACGTGCTGCGAGAGCGACGGTGGAGGGGAGGCAGCCGGGGGAGTCAGGGAGTGGGTGATCATGCGAGCACTCGTCTACCACGGCCCCGGACAGATCGCCTGGGACACGGTCATGGATCCGGTGATCGAGGA